>JAQGPB010000092.1 GCA_028293265.1 Pedosphaera sp.
AGGCTTTTGAGGCGATGGATAATTGACCTGTCAAAAAAGCTATGGAAATCAATGCCAATATGAATGCAGGCGGCGTAAACCCCCTGATTCCGGCGAAGCGTCCCGCAGCCGGGGTCAAACCGATGGCGGAAGACAATGCCTTCGCCAGTTCCACCGCTTTGGAGGAAACGCTGAAAAAGATTCCCGACCTGCGACCCCAGGCGATTGACCGCGCGCGGGACTTGATCAGCGACCCGAACTACCCCACCAGCGAAAATCTCAAGCAGCTTGCCAAATTTCTGGCTGCGAAATTAACCGCCAGCAACTAGACCGTCCTCCTCAGCCGTATGACACAACGCAATAATCCCTGGCAATCTTACCGCAAAGTCGCCACTCAAACCGCCACGCCCGGACAACTGGTGTTGATGTTGTATGAAGGCGCCCTTGGTTTTCTGGAACGCGGTCTGGCGGGCTTCGACCTTACCGACCCGTTGGAGTTCAATCTCACGATCAACAACAACATATTGCGCGCCCAGGCCATCATCCACGAAATCAACGTCCGCCTGGACATGGAGCGCGGCGGCGAGATTGCGACCAACTTCCGCCGGCTTTATAACTATTTTCACCGCCGTCTCAACGAGGCCAACACCCACAAAATGCGCGAACCGCTCGCCGAAGTCATCACGCATCTGCGCGTGCTGCGGGATAGCTGGGCCGAAATGTTGCGGCAAGGACCGGCCAACCTCCGCCCGCCCGTGACGTCGCCCGAACCGGCGCAACTTCAGGCCGCCTGATTCATTTCCATGAACGCGAGACAGGAGCTGGCCGGGCTGTTGGATCAATGGTTGCAATTGACCCAGGCGGAAGGCGCGGCCATTCAAGCGGCTGATTGGGCAAAAGTCCGGGAGATTCAAACCACGAAAGCCCGGCTCCAGCCTGCCATCGCGGAAACGAAGAACAAATTCTCCGGCGCAATCCCCTTCCCCGCCCAGGTGGGACGCCTCCTCTCCATGGAAACACGCAACAGCGAGCTGCTTGCTGAACAAGTCCGCCGCGTTTCCGCCGAAAAAGCCTCCCTCGACCAGGCCCAAAAAAATCTCCGCCGCATTCAGCGTTCCTATGTGCCCGGAACCAAGGCTGCCGCTTGGAATTGCTATTCATGAGCGGCTGGCAGTTCCAAGTGCTGAACATTCGGCGTAGCGTTTGATCCTGCCCTGTTGCCACATATGGGGTAAACACCCCATATCCCTTCCCGCGAAGTTTGCCAAACCTGTCTGGTCGGGTCGGCAGCGGATGTTGAAATCGCTTCCAAGTTTGCGAGCGCGATGGCTTGGCATCAGCGCCCTTGGCCGTCGCGTTTTTTACCCAACCGGCCATTCGATCCAAAGCAATAAAAAATGCCCGGTTCAAAAAAATGGCCATGCCTTCCATTGAAATCAAAAAACTTCCGGCGTTCTCGAACTCTCCTGGCAAGGGAAACTTGCCCTCAAATTTGAGTATTTTCACATCTCGGTTACGATTGTAAATTATGGAACCAACGCCATCACCCAAATGCGGCATCGGAATTGCCGGGCTCGATGATATTTTGGACGGGGGACTGCCCAAGAACAGGCTATACCTGGTTCAAGGCGATCCGGGCGTAGGCAAGACCACCCTCGCCTTGCAATACCTCTTGGAAGGCGTGCGTCAGCAGGAGCGCGGCCTGTACATCACCCTGTCCGAGACCAGGGAGGAATTGCTCGAAGTTGCGCATTCCCACGGCTGGTCGCTCGACGGCTTCGCGGTGATGGAATTGTCCGCCATTGAAGGCGAACTGCTTCAGGAGGCGCAGAACACCCTGTTTCATCCCTCGGAAGTGGAGCTGAATCGCACTACCAAGCTGGTGCTGGACGAGGTGGAAAAGGTGAAACCCGCCCGCGTGGTGTTCGATTCGCTTTCAGAAATGCGGCTGCTGGCGGAGACCGCCCTGCGCTACCGCCGGCAGATGCTTGCGCTCAAGCAATTTTTTGCCGGCCGCAAGACGACGGTTTTGATGCTGGACGACCGCACCAGCGGCGAGGCGGACTTGCAGGTGCAAAGCATCTCCCACGGAGTTTTGGGGCTGGAGAAAGTCCCGCTTGATTATGGCGTGGAACGCCGGCGGATCAAGGTGGTGAAAATGCGCGGCTTGAAATTCCGCGGCGGTTATCACGATTTCATCATCGAGCAGGGCGGTTTGCGGGTTTTTCCACGCTTGGTTGCCGCCGAACATCATCGGCCTTTTCAGCGCGAAACCGTCTCCAGCGGCCTGCCCGCGCTGGATGCCCTGCTCGGCGGCGGTCTGGATCGGGGCACGAGCAGCTTGTTCATGGGGCCGGCTGGCACCGGCAAATCCACCATAGCCATGCAATATGCCATGGCGGTGGCCGCCAGGGGCGAACGCGTGGTGATCTACGCCTTCGACGAAAATGTCGGCACGCTGCTTGCCCGGGCCAATCAAATCGGCATGGACATTGAAAGCCATATCAAGTCAAAGCTGATCAGCTTGCATCAGATTGATCCGGCAGAGCTGCCGCCGGGGCAGTTTGCCTCGCGCATCCGCGATGCCGTCCAGCACGGAAAGGCGCGGCTGGTGATCATTGACAGCTTGAATGGCTACTTGAATGCGATGCCGGACGAGAAATTCCTCAGCATCCAGATGCATGAACTTTTGAGCTTTCTCGGCCAGCAAGGCACGCTCACCATTCTGACCATGGCCCAGCATTCGCTGCTTGGCGCATTGAATGCGCCCGTGGATCTCAGCTATCTGGCTGATACCGTGATCCTGCTGCGTTACTTTGAAGCCATGGGCAGCGTGAAAAAGGCCGTCTCCGTCATAAAAAAGCGAAGCGGCCGGCACGAGGCTACCATTCGTGAGTTCAAAATCACCCAGCAGGGCATCCACGTTGGAGAACCATTGGAACAGTTCCAGGGAGTGCTCACCGGCGTGCCCACCTTTTTCGGCAAGTCCCACCAAGTCTTTACCTCCGATGCCGGCACCAAGCCCTAATTTTCCTGACGCCCCCGTGCTCATCCTGGCCCCGCATGGCAACGATGCCCGCAACGCAGCCGCTGTTTTGGGCAAGGTGGACGTCCGCAGCCAGATTTGCCTCCACATGCGGGATTTGTGCCACCGGGCCAATGACCGGACGGGCGCTTTTTTGGTAAGCGAGGAAATCCTGGACACGGAATCGCTCAGCTGCCTGCTGGAACATCTGAACCGCCAGCCCCTGTGGTCGGACATTCCGCTCGTCCTGCTGACGAACGCCAGCGAGATCACGCAGAAGATTTATAACATTCTGAATTTTCTCGGCGCCCGCGCCAACGTGACGCTCTTGGAAAAACCGTTGCAGGCCATCACCTTGATCAGCGTGATCAAAGCCGCCTTGCGCTCGCGCAATCATCAGTACGAGGTGCGCAACCTGGTGGAAAGCCAATCCCTGGCCATGGAAGGCGCGCAAATGGGCAGTTGGGACACCGATCTCCGGACCCAAACCATCCGCCGGTCATTGCGTCACGACCAGATTTTTGGCTATGACGCGTTGCAGCCCGAATGGGGGATGGAAATATTCTTGAAGCACGTGGTGGAAGAGGACCGGGAGCGGGTCAGGACAACTTATCAAAAAGCTGTGGCTGAAGGCACGCTGCTGGTCGAATGCCGGATTTACTGGCCCGATAAATCGGTCCATTGGATCGCGGCGCAAGGCCGCGTTTATGCCGATGAAAACGGTGTCCCCGCCCGCATGGCCGGGGTGGTCACGGACATAACCAATCGCAAGGAAATGGAAGCCGCCGCGCGCATCCAGCGGGAACGGCTTGATCTTGTGCTGGAAGGGACTGCGGTTGGTTTGTGGTATTGGGACATTCCCGAGGCGCGCATGGCCTGGAATGCGAGATGCAAGGAGCATCACGGTTTGCCGCCGGACGCCGGGGTCACCTTGGCCACCATGTTTGAACAAATGCTCCCCGAAGACCGGCACTCCACCCAGAGGGCCGTCGCCCTGGCCATGGAGGATGGCCGCGCCTATGACCACGAATACCGGACCGTGACAGGCCGGTGGATTCGCACCATCGGCCAGGTTTTCTTTGATCATGCGGGGAATCCGCTGCGTTTCGACGGCATCAGCATGGATGTTACCAGGCGGAAGCAGGAAGAAGCAACGCTTCACCTGGCCCGGCAGCAACTTGAGCAGACCGCCGAGGATTTGGAGCGGCGCGTGAAGGACCGGACCGCGAAATTGGAGGAAACCGTCTCGGAAATGGAAGCCTTCTCCTACAGTGTCTCGCATGATCTGCGCGCCCCTTTGCGAGCCATGCAGGGTTATTCCCAGGCGCTGCTCAACGATTATTCCGAAAAGCTGGAGCCTGAAGGCAGGGACTTTTTGCAGCGCATCAACAGTGCTGCCGAGCGCCTGGATCGGTTGACCCAGGACCTGCTCACCTACAGCCGGGTCGTGCGCAATCCGGTGACCATGACGCCGATCAGCCTGGAAAGACTGGTGCCGGATGTCATCCAGCAATATCCCAATTTCCAGCCGCCCCATGCCAAGATCTGCATCCAATCGCCGCTGCTGGATGTGATGGGGCATGAAGCCTCGTTGATTCAATGCCTTTCCAATCTCATCGGCAATGCGGTTAAATTCGTCTTGCCTGGAGTGAAGCCTCGGATAACAATCTGGACCGAGCCCGTGCCTGCGGCTCGGGCGGTAAGAATCTGGGTTGAAGACAACGGCATCGGCATTGAAACGGACCAATCTTCGCGCGTTTTTGGAATTTTTGAACGGGTCAGCAAAAAATATGAAGGCACCGGCATCGGTCTCGCCATCGTCCGCAAGGCGGCTGAACGCATGGGCGGCGCCGTCGGAGTCGAGTCCACCTTGGGCCGGGGCAGCCGGTTCTGGCTGCAGCTCCCGGCAAATAAATCATGACCCCATCATTACATGAACCCGGCATTGACCTTGTTGCTCGTTGACGACAACGAGGACGATATTTTTTTGACCAAACGCGCGCTGCGTGAGGCGCAAATCACCACGCTTGTGCAAACCGCTTCGGATGGCCAGCAGGCAATTGACTACTTGAGCGGTGCCGGCAAGTTTCAGGACCGCGCCCTTTATCCCCTGCCCGCGCTGATGCTGCTGGATTTGAAAATGCCGCGCAAAGGCGGATTGGACGTTTTGCAATGGATTCGTGAGCAAGCTTCTCTGCGGTCATTGGTCGTGATCATCCTGACCACCTCGCTCGAGCATTCCGACATCGAGCGGGCCTACCAGCTCGGCGCAAATTCCTATCTGCAAAAACCTTCCAACACCAAGGTGCTCGCCGAAATCATGGGCGCCATCAAGCTGTATTGGCTGACCCACAACCAGTTTTTCACACCTTACTCGGATTGACCGGCGCGGCTTGAGGACGTCTTGCCAATCCCCGGACCGCGAGCCGTCCCGGCTGGCAGCACGTCCAAACACGCAATCTTGCTCGAATTCGCGAAGTGCGTTTTGCCGCCCATGAGGGCTTTTTTCAGTTTTCCGCTTTGGGAAGCACCCTTTCATGCTCCGCACAGATTGATTTTGCGGTTGAGTTCCGGCGGGTATTTCACCATTTTAACAGGTGTTGAATTAATACCCTTGTGCCAACCCACTCCACGCCACCTCAGCCTTTGGAAGCCAGTCCGGTCGTCCCGGTGACCGGACCGCCCGTTCCCCAAAGCTGGCTGGAAGGCGGAATGACGGTGCTGGACCCGGCAGGCGGCATAGCCGAGGTAAATGAACCGCTCGCGAACTGGCTCGGCCGCCCGCGTTCTGAATTGGTGGGACAGGCGCAATCGTTCTGGGAAATGCTTGGACTGTTTTCGCCGCCCTGGCTCGAAATTTTGGCGCCAGCCGCCACCAGCCGCTCCCCGTTCGAGCGGCTCAGCCTCAAGCTGCCCGCCACCGATTCCCAACCGGCGCAATGGTTCCTGCTGGAATTGGCGCGCGCCAAGACCGGCACTTTCGTCCGCTTGAACTCGATGCTGCCGCCGCTCCCCGAGTTGGAGGAGGGCATCTGGGACGAACATCTGCGCACGGCCCCGGCCCGGCGCGAGTTGTTCGTCCGGCTGTTGCGCGCCGAGTCGCAATTGGACCGCCTGATGCGCCGCTGGCCCTGCGTGATCTTCAGCCAGCGGCCGGACTTCAGCCTGCAATTTGTGAGTCCCAACATTGAGACGCTGACCGGCGTCTCGGCGGCGGATTGGACCAGTCAGCCGCGCCGTTTCTGGGAACTCGTCCACGAAGCCGATGCCGCTGAATTGCAGCAGCAGTTCCGGCGCGGGGTGCAGACCGGCGCGGACATCACCAGCACCTATCGCATTCGCCACGCCCTCACCGGCCGCGTCGCCTATATTCTCGAACAACGCCAGCCGACGGTCAGCCAAAGCGGTCTCTTGCTGGGCTACGAGGTGGTCTGGTTGGACGTGACGCGCCAGACCATCGCTGAAAAACGCCTTTCGACGGCTGCGTGGAAGGAGACGCTCGCGGTGCTGACGCTCGGCATGGCGCATGATTTTCGCAACATCATGGCCGGCATCCATTCGCTGAGCGAATCGTATCATGCGCAGGTGAAGCCGGACCATCCTTTCGAGGAAGGTCTCGGGCTCATCAAAAAAAGTTCGCTGCAGGCGAGCCAGTTGGTGCAGCGCATGATCACGCTGCACCTCGGGAAAACCGGCGAACGGAATTTTCATGACTTGAACGAGATCGCCCGTGATTTGGTCGAGCTGGTGGGCAAGATTCTTCCGCGCCGGATTCGCGTGGGCACGGAAATGGCCGCAAAACCCCTGCCCGTCTATGTGGACCTGGTGGAACTCCGGCAGGTGGTGATCAATTTGCTGCTGAACGCAGCCGATGCGATGCCCCAGGGCGGGAATCTCATGTTGCGCACCTCCCGCCACGAAACCCCGCCCAATTTGGAGCATTCAAAAGGTGTTTCACCACGGCTCCCATGCGTCTGCCTGACCATTCAAGACACCGGCTCCGGCATCAAGGAGCGCCATCTGGCTTCCATTTTCGACCCCTTCTTCACCACCAAATCCAAAGGTTCGGGGCTGGGGCTCTACAACGCGGCCATTGCCGTGGAGAAACATAAGGGCGCGATTTCGGTCGAATCGCAGGAGGGTGTTGGGACAAGTTTTCATGTCTGGCTGCCGGAGGCTGATTTCTCGGAATCAGACGGGGCGGCGACGGATGCGCCGTTAAAAACCGCCCAGCGACGGAGCCTGCTGCTGCTGGGGCAGTCGGGCGAGGTGCTCGACAAAACCGCCGAATATTTGCGCTCGCATAATTATCATGTCGTCGTGGCCACCGCCGCCGAATGCCTGCCGGAATTGCTGGAATCGGGCGATTATCAGTTTGCCGGCGTTTTGCTGCTGGCCGAGCCAAATGACCGCGCCATGCCCGAGATGCTGGAGAGCGTGCGCCAGCAGAAGCCGGAACTCAAAGTGGCCTTGAAACTCGCCGGTTGCAGCCCGGACGATATGAACACCCAGATCCTGCAGCGCGTTGATCTGCTCTTGAACCAGGATATGCCCGAAGCCGAGGCGCTCGCCAAATTGGAATCACTCTTAAGCTGAAAAAATCATCATGCAAGCGGAAACAACCACGGTGAAAGAACTGGGTCACCCGATCCTGATTGTGGATGACGAGGAAATCGTGCTGGTGGCGTTGCGCGACACGCTCTTGCGCGAGGGCTACAGGGTGGTCGCTTCGCCGCACGCTGTCCATGCCTTGAGCATCCTCAAGGCACAACAATTCTCCGTCGTGATTACCGACCAGCAGATGCCGCTCGTGACGGGCCTGGAATTCTTGGCGCAGGTGAAGCAAATCCAGCCCAATGCCACGCGCATCCTCATCACCGCCGTGCTGAGCCTGGGCACGGTGATTGATGCCATCAATAAGGGGGAGATTTACCGGTTCGTGGTCAAGCCGTGGCTGCGCGAAGAATTGCTGGCCACGGTGAAGAACGCCGTCCAACGTTTCGACCTGATCAACCACAATGAGCGGTTGCACGCCGAAACCGTGGCGATGAACGGGCAGCTCGCCCGGTTGAACCAGGAACTCGAAGCACAGATCAGGAAAGTCGCGGAGCAAAACCAACGGCTGGAACAACTTGCGATGGCGCAGGAGGAGAATTTTCGTCAATCGGTGGAACTCTGCGTACAGACCATGCAGACGTTTTATCCGACGCTTGGCAGCCAGGCGCGGCGCGTTTTTGAACTTTGTTCGGCGATGGCCCAAGGCC
>JAQGPB010000094.1 GCA_028293265.1 Pedosphaera sp.
ATCGCGCGCGGTATTTTGGCTGATGGCAATGACGCGGTCCTGCCGCCGGGCGAGCTGGCGGACCACCACGCGTCCATAGAACATCCGCCGCCAATCATATTTGCGCGCGACGCGAAACGGCGCGAGATCATGAATCGTGGCCACCAGCGCGCAGGGCTGCGGCCAGAGCAGCCGGCGGTAGCTTGGCACGTGCAACACGTCCAGTTTGAATTGGCGCGCGAGCCTGGGCAGCTCGGCCTGGTGCCAGAGAATGTTTTTTACGGGCGGGCGAAACGATTCCGGCACGCGAACGATGCGCATCCGGTCCGCAAGAAAATCAAACAAGGAAACATCTTCCTCCAAAACGAACAGCGTGAATTCGTGTTCCGCGCCGGGCAAGAAAGCCCGCAGCAGCGCAAACAGATACTGGGCGATCCCCGTCCGACCGCGCTGAATGACCGAAGTCGAGACACCAATGTTCACGCTGCATCTCCGAGCAGGGAAGCTTCGAGCCGCGCGAGGCGGAGGACATTGCGGACCGCGGGTTGCGCGCCGGTGAAGTTCAATTGCAAGCCTTCGCGTTGCGCGAAATTCCGCGCGCGCACCATGACTCCCACGCCGGTGCTGTCCATGAACCGCACATCCGAAAGGTCAATCACCCATTGGCGTTCCGCGGCTCCGTTCGCGGCGAGCCGCAGTTCGGTTTGCTGCCAGACTGGTTCCGCGTTCACGGCGGTGATCTCGCCACGCCAGCCCAGCGAACCCGGACTCCGGCCCGGCCTTTCCCGCACCAGTTCGTGCTGTTCCAATGTCCGGCTTTTGATCAACTTTCGGGCGATGGCCAAATCCTCGGCGCACACGAAATACTCGTCGAGGCGCATGAGCGACAAGGCCCGCTTCACGGCCGGGTGCGGGTTCAGCAAAATCAACTGGCGATCCCGGGCATGGAATTGTTTTTGCAGGCGTATCAGCCAGCCCACGCCCGTGCTGTCAATGAATTCAACATGCTTCATCGGCAGCAGGCAGTGGCGGTCATCGTCCGGGACGAGGCCGGACAATTGCGCTTCATGCTGGACTGCCGCAAGGTCGAGCCGTTCCGGCAATTCGACCCATCGCCAATCCGCGGTTGAACCGGACTTGAGCGGTGTTTGGACATGGCCCGGTTTGCTTTTGAAACCGCGAAACTGCATCCGCCACCATTGCGCAAGAATGGCCCCGGCAAAAACGCGGAGGTCGCGAAAATAGCGCCGGTAAAGCCGGCGCGGTTCCTGGCACAACCGGAAAAGCCATTCCGTGCCGGTGCGCTGCATCCAAAGCGGCGCGCGCTTCAATTGCCCGGCCAGAAAATCTATCGTGCCGCCCACCCCGGCGGCGACCGGTACGCCGAGCGATTGATAGTGCATGGCAATCCATTTTTCCTGCTTGGGACAGCCGAATGAAACGAAGAGCAGATCGGGCCGCGCTTCGGCGATGCGCCGCTTGATTTCCTCGTGATCCATTTCGAGCAATTGGTTGAAGGGCGGAGAATACCCAGCGACGGCCAGTTGCGGATGTTCGGCTTTCAGATTGGCGATGGCGCGGTCCATGGATTCCGGCGTGCCGCCCAAAAAAAACAGGCGCAGATTTTTCTCCGCCGCCAGTTTGATCAATAACGGCACAAGGTCCGATCCGGCCACGCGTTGGGGCAGGGGATTGCCGAGCCAGCGTGAGGCCCAGACCAGCGGCGTGCCGTCGCAAAGCACCAGATGCGCCTCCAGCAAAATCCGGCGCAGCTCGACATCCGTTCGCGCCTGCGTCAAGAAATCCACGTTCGCGGTGACGAAATAGTGCGGCCGCCGCGAGGCCACCATCCGTTCCACGAGCGCGATGGCTTCCTCCGTGGCCACATTGTCAAAGGGCACTCCAAGGATGGCAATTCCGGGATGTGATTGAGGCGCAGGGGCTGTCGCAGTGGTGTTCATGGTGAGTCTCCAGCTAAATTGGGAAAAGTTTCGTCGCTCCAGGAGCGGCATTGGATTTGCAAACCGGGGCAGGGCACGGCGAGCGCCGCTTTGAATCCGGCGGCCGGGTTAAAATCGTGCATCGTCCATTTCGCCGCCGCGCGGACGTCTTTGAAAATGCTGAGCAGCCGCGCCGGTTCGCCGGGGAGCATCGAGACCTCGACCTCGCCGAGCATTTCGCAAATGCCTTCGCCGGTGGCTTTCAGCCAGGCTTCCTTGCGCGTCCAAAGATTGAAAAAGCCGGCCTGCTTCTGCTCGGCGGGCAGGGATTTCAACTGCGCCGTTTCGCGGGCTGAAAAAAATCGTTCCGCGATGTCTTCGGCGTCTTTCATGGGACGCAGCCGCTCGACATCAACGCCGACCGGGCAAACCTTGCAGACGGCAAACACCGCCAGATCCTCCGAATGGGCGAGATTGAAATGAAGCCCTTCCTTTTCCGTTTGGCAGGCCAATGAGGGCTTGCCGCGTTCTGCATAATCGAATTTGATTTGCCCCGGTTCCTGTCGCAAATAGGGGCCCAAAATTGAGCGCAATAATCCGCGTCCAGCGACGAAGCGGCTTCGATCCCGGTCAAACAGGAACCGGCCGGCGCGGGTCTGTTCATCGGGCGAAAGTGTCAGTGCGAAGGCAGCGGCGCGTTGAGGGGCGGTCAGCAGACTTGCGGCCCAGACATGGACCTCACGCGTGCCCAGCGACCATTCGGCGGATGACGGTCTTGGCCAATTCAGTTCCAAGTTTTTCATGGTGTTGATTCAGCCGTAATTTTCCCACAAACACCGGTACGCCAGCATCAAATCCTGCCAGCAGGCGCTGCGGGCGCTCAAATGATTCTGCAGCCGCTGCATCAGCGCGGGTTCATTCACGGCGTCCTCGTCCCAAAGGAGCAAACAAAGCGCGTCGAAAAGCCGTTCGCGCGGATAGCGAAACAACCTGCCGTCCAACAGCGCGCGGGCGCCGAATGTTTTTAGGCCGAGCAGGCCGTTGCGCCAGGCGGGGGTTTCCGGGCATTTTCCTACGCCGGCCAGCGCGTAATCCCGTGCGGAGGCAAAAGCATGATTCAAACGGCGGCTCTCCGACCAGAGCCAGAGCTGGCGGCCCAGACTGTGCAGTTCGGTGAAAAGCAATTCGAATTCGCTTTTGGATCTGGTGCAGCCGCGCCGGGGATGGAGTTTAAATTCAACACCCTCAGCATGATGCCGGCGCACTTCTGCGAGATCGGGAAGCAAGGGCGATGATTTCAATTTGAGCAATCGTGCGCGGCGCTCGCGGCAGTTCCAATGATAATGCCCGAAAACCGTCAACACGGCGTCCCCAAAGCCCAGTTGCGCCTTGGCCAGGTTGCGTCCCACAAAATCCATCTGTTCCGCGGTGAGCATTGGCTGGCGGAGAAAATCACGCGCCAGCAACAGGCCCGAACAACGGTTGAACAAAAGGCGCGCGGCCTCGCTATCAGGAATGCGGTCCGCCGCCAGATGATGTTCACAGCCTTGAAACATATTCCCGTCGCCGAAAATGATTTTATGGCCGGCCATCAAATCATAGCTGAACATGGACACGCCGCTGCACCGCAATTTATCGAGGGAGTGAACCTTGAATTCAACATGCAATCCGGCCTGGGGCGAAAGGCGTTCGCCCAATTCACGCAAAGCGGCTCGATGCCGTTGATCCGCAAGCAAAATATTGCCGCGTATGAACACGTAAAATTCCAGATCGTTGTAAGGCCGGTCGCCGTCGCTGGTTTTCAACACCCCGCCCTGGCCGCGACCGTAACCGCCGCCCAGCACCAACCCTTCAAGCGCGGATGGCGGCACGATTTGTTGCACGCCGGACAAAATGCCGCGGCAGGTTTGCGCCAGTTGATTTTCCAGCGCATCGCTGCCATCCATGGTGAAGCGTGAGTTCATTGGCGGTAAAAAGTCCAACCGGCCCTGAACCCGGCGAGCCGCGCAAGTCGTTGTTGCCAGCGGATGCGCACGGCGTGGGGAAATTCCTGCAGACGACGGTTTGCGGCACAAAAGCGAAAATCCCGCCACGCATCGGCCAGCGCGCCCAAGAACACCGTCCGCGGCCAGTTGAATTTTGTCGGCGCGCTGGGCCAGACTGCAGCCAGTGCCTTGCCTTCGCCGAAACTGCGCTTGGCCGCTTGCGCGGGGGTGTAGTTGTGGGAATGCATGACCACTGAGCTAGGACAGTAGCGGACTTGATAGCCTTGTGCGCGGCACCAGCGCGTGTATTCGTCGTCCTCCGAGTATTGCAGTTTCTCCAGAAAACCGCGCTGCGACCATATATCCTTACGCAGGCCGCTGCTTACCATGCTGAAAAAATGGTCCCAATGGGCCGAGGCACGGTCCTGGCCGAAGCAGCGCTCATAGTCGCAGGCAAAAACTGCCTGGCAATCCGGACGCGGAATTTGCCGACCGAAAACCGCCGCTGTTTGCTTGTCAAACAATGCCTCCACCAGCGAACGCAGCCAGTTGTTTCCTTGTGGCGTGGCGTCAGCATTAAGGAAAATCCCAAACTCCGAGCGCCCCAGTTGCATCCCCAGGTTCATGACGAGGCTGGGATTGTAGTCCTCCGGCTTGATTTGGATGAAGTGGCGCGGTTGTACGTGGCGGATCAAGTCCACCGAACCGTCCGTAGAGCCGGAATCAATCACGATCAATTCCCAGTTCCGGTATTCCTGTGCCTGGAGCGCGGGCAGCGTATCGCGCAAAGCCCAGCCTTCGTTGAATGAGCGCACGATGATGCTGACCAGCGGCTCACTCATTGCTTTTTGCATTGAAGAACCCATGAACTCGTCGTGCATTCAGGCGCGTTTGACACATAATTGTCACAATGGACAAGCTCAAAATGTCACGATTGCGCCCAAACTCCATGGGGCGTATTGCCCACGGTTCAGATTTTGCCAGGCGAGGCTCTTAGCAGTATACTAACAACGATTGGGAAATCGGGTTGATGCGATTGTGGTTGATCAGCTTGTCAATGTAAGTGGCGGTCAATCTCTGGCCGTCGGGAATGAGCAAGATGCCGGTGGCCGTGTAGATGCCCTGCGCCAGCACCATGCCGGGCTGCAAATCCGAGAGCAGGATTTCGCGCTTTTTTCCGGGCACCACCGCCTTGGGCAGCGACCGCAAAAAGACTCGCACGGCCTCGGGGTCAAAATCTGAACCGCTGCCCTGGCTGATCAAGTCGGCGGCGGCCTGGCCGGTCAGGTTGCTTTCCGCGTAAGCCACGGCCACGGCGAGCAGGCGCGCCAGCCAGGGAATGTTTTCCCCGCTCAGCTTGTCGGGATAACCGCTCCCATCGAACCGCTCGTGCTGCGCCCGGATGGTCGGAGCAACTCCTTCGAGGTGATGGGCAAATTTGGCAAGTTCAGCGCCAAAAATGGGATGATGCTCGACCAATGCGCGTTCAGCGTCGTTCAAATCGGCGGGCGATTCTACCCAGCGCTTGATCATCTGCCGCGGCACACCTACGAGGCCGATGTCGTGAATCCACGCGCTGATTTCCAGCGTCTGCCGCTGTTCGGGCGGCAGGTTGAGGCCTTGGGCCATC
>JAQGPB010000112.1 GCA_028293265.1 Pedosphaera sp.
GGGCGAATTCTCCGAACGGCAAATGTCCACGGACATACACCCGGCCATCAATGTCCGGCGCGTCGGCTTCACCGCGGGCGATGAGATAGCGGCCTTTGAGCTGGGCGGTGTGCTGGTCCTGGCCGCGAATGAGGCCGTGCTCCCATGAACTGATGCTGGCATTGCGCAGGTCCTTCGCGCTGGCCTCGCTTTCGACGAGCACATTCAACTCCCGGCCCACAAATGATTCTGCCACGGCGCGCGCCACTTTCAATTGCGCGGCCATTGCCAGTTCGCGACGTTGCTTTTTGACCTTGTCAGGAATTTGTCCCTCCATCTTGCCGGCGCGCGTGCCTTCCTCCTGCGAATAGTTGAAGACACCCATCCGCTCGAAGCGTGTGTCGCGGATAAAATCCAGCAGCGTTTGAAAATACGCCTCCGTCTCACCAGGAAAACCGACGATGAACGTTGTCCGCAACGCGATGCCCGGAATGCCCGCGCGAATCTTGGCGATCAGGTCCACGATGTATTGCTGCGAGGTTTCGCGCCGCATCCGTTCGAGCATGTTTTCGTGGATGTGCTGCAACGGCATGTCCACGTAGCGCGCCACCTTGGGGCATTCGGCGATGGTGCGGATCAGTTCATCCGTCCAATGCGCCGGATGCGTGTAAAGCAGGCGGATCCAGAAATTGCCGGGCAGCGCATTGAGTTCGCGCAACAGCGTGCACAGCGTGGTGGCATCCACCGGCAGCGCCTTCGCGGCGGAACGGAATTTCTCCGGCGAAGCGATGTTGCGGCTGTGGTTCTCGCGCAGGTCGAGACCGTAGTAAGTCGAGTCCTGCGAAATTAAATTCAACTCCTTCACGCCGTCGGCGATCAATTGCGCGGCCTCGCGGACGATATCGGATTGTTGCCGGCTGCGATGCGCCCCGCGCATGCGCGGGATGATGCAAAAGCTGCACGGGTGATTGCAGCCCTCTGCGATTTTCACGTAGGCAAAATGGCGCGGGGTCAGGCGAAAACGGGGCGTGGCGAAATCCGGAATGAAAACCGGGCGCTGGTTGACATTCATCAACGGCGCGGCAGCCGGCAACGGCGCGGGCGCGACGACCGTCTTGGTGCGGCCAAACTTTTCCGTGCCGCGAATTTTCTCCTCCGCTTGATGACCGCTGTCGTTGCGCGTCTTGTCAATTTCCGCAAACCTTCCGACAATGCCCGACTTCTTCTCCGCTTTTGAATTTTTGGTTTTGGATTTTGAATTCAGTCTCGCAGCACGATGCGCGAGCGCCTGTTGCACGATGTCCGAGACTTGCGCCACCTGGTCAATGCCCATGAAGGCGTCCACCTCGGGCAGCAATTTGGGCAGTTCCTCGCGAAAACGCTGTGGCAGGCAGCCCGAGACGATCAATCCCTGCCCGCGATTCTTGGCCTCGCGCAATTCGCCGGATTCCAAGATGGCATCCACGCTCTCCTCCTGCGCCGAATCAATGAACGAGCAGGTGTTGACGATCACCACGTCCGCCTCTGCGGCGTCATTGGTGATTTCAACCCCGCCCTTGATGAGTGAGCCGAGCATGATCTCGGCGTCCACCAGATTCTTGGCGCAACCCAGCGAGATCAACCCGACCCGCACCGGACGTTTTTTAGCATCGCTATTTTTCATTCCAGAATGGTCAATTTAACGGAGGAATGAGCAAATGCGCAACCTTGTAAAGATTCCAAACGTATGAAAACATCTTCCATGGTTCCATTATCGAGTCAGGGCGGGCATTCTGCCCAAGTGAACATGCGTCTGCTGATCAACGGGTTTTCCGTTCCTGTGGCACAGATGGGACCGGACTTCGCCCTTGTAGATTCGCCGGTCAACCATCCCCCTGCTGCCGCCAGCATGGTTTTGCAGGTGGACCAAGCAGAGCGACGTTGGAATGTGTATTTGCCAAGCGGCATTTCTGCCGGCAAAACCAGAGTGGAGATCCAGACCGGCGCTTGACTGGTTGATGGCGTCATTTGCCCCCGGCGGCACTTATTTCGTCTCGGCCGGGGCTTTGATGCCGCGCAGATGGGCGTCGAACCAGTCGGCGCAAGTTTCCAAGTCGGTGGAGAGCCAGCCATCCCAGCCATGTTTCGCGCCGGCCTTGACGACGAGCTTGACTTCCGCGCCGGCTTCTTTGGCCTTTTGCATGAAGCTTTCTGACTGTTGAATTGGCACCAGCGTGTCGGCATCGCCGTGGATGATCAGCGTGGGCGGCAGGTTGGAGGTGACGAAATAAATCGGCGATATTTGATGGCCCAATTTTTGGCGGCCTTCCTCGGTGTCCGCCATCGGACCGAATGCGGGCCGGTAATCGTTCAGCGTGCCGGTGCCGCTGCCTTGCAGGCCAGGCCCGCCGTAGTTCAAGAAATCGGTGGGCGGGAAAAAGCAGGCCACGCATTGCACCGCGCTGCTTTCACGATTGATGGGGTCCTTCGCGTTTGCCTTCGTTTCGCTGCCCGTGCCGGTGCCGAGAATCAGTGAGAGATGACCGCCCGCGCTGCCGCCGGTGACGCCGAGGCGCTGGGGATCAACGCCGTATTTGGCGGCATTGTGCCGGATGAAGCGGATTGACCGGTGCATGTCCTGCATGATTTCGGGAATAATGAACCGCGGTTGCGAACCATGGACGACGGTGAACACAGTGTAGCCGCGACGCAAGAATGGCTGACACGCCGCGATATTGATATTCTCGTGCGCCGAGAACCATCCGCCGCTGACGACGAAGATGATGCCGATGCCGTTGGGCGTCTTGGGCTGGAAGACATCCAGTGTCAAGGCCGTGCCGAATTTGCGGCCATAAACAACGTCCTCGGTGCGGGTAAAGTCGGCGTTGGTCTGGGACCACGCCGGGCTGATGACCAAAAGGCTGAGCAGGACGGCGGCAAGGAATGGTCTCATAAATATGGTTCTGGCTGGGGTGGAGTTTAGCCGGAATTAAGTTGCCACGGCAAGCAAGCAACTCAAGCCCGAAGCAGTTTTTGCAAACGCCGCCATGGCGCCGTGGTAGAATGGAGCGCCGTGGTTTCCATTTCCTGATACAGGGCGAGCGCGCGGCGGCCGGTTTCGGTGATTTTCATTCCGCCGCCGGTCTTGCCGCCCCGCACGGCAATCGCCACCGGTTCGCGGAAACAGGCGTTCATCATCTTCACCAGTTTCCACGCGCGCATGTAGGACATGTCCAATCGCCGCGCCGCTTCGTTGAGCGAATTCGTTTCGAGGAGCAACGCGAGCAATTCAACTTTGCCCGGCCCCAAGGCGATGTTTTCGCCACAAACGACGCGCAGGCGCGGCTTGAGCTGGGGTTTCTGGTTGGCGGTTTTCAAGATTACACGTTGAACTTGAACAGCAACACGTCGCCGTCCTTGACGACGTATTCCTTGCCTTCCATGCGGTAGAGGCCTTTTTCGCGGGCGGCTGCGACGGAGCCGAGTTTGACGAGGTCATCGTAAGCGACGGTTTCCGCCTTGATGAAGCCGCGCTCGAAATCGCTGTGAATGACGCCGGCCGCCTTGGGCGCGGTGTCACCGGCGTGGATGGTCCAGGCGCGGACTTCCTTCTCGCCCGCCGTGAAGTAAGTGCGAAGGCCGAGCAAATGATAGGTGCTGCGAATCAACGCGCCGATGCCGGATTCCTGAACGCCCAGTTCTTTCAAAAACTCCTTCGCTTCTTCGGGCGCGAGGTCCACAAGATCGCTCTCGATCTGCGCGCTGATGACGACGGTTTCGCAGGCGATGTGCGTCTTGGCGTATTCGCGGACTTTGTTGACGTGCGCATTGGTGTCGGCGGTCGCCAGGTCGGATTCTTTCACGTTGGCGGCAAAAATAGTCGGCTTGTCGGTCAGCAGATAGAATCCGCGCGAAATGACTTTATCCTCGGGCGTCAAATCAAGCGTGATGGCCGGTTTGCCGGCGTTCAAGTGCGGCACGAGCTTGCCGAGCACTTCGGCTTCGGCGATGGCGACCTTGTCGCCGCGCTTGGCGTCCTTCGCCCCTTTTTCCTGGCGCTTCGTGACCGCTTCGAGATCGGACAGCACCAATTCGGTGATGATGGTGTCGATGTCGCGTACCGGGTCAATGGTTCCGGCGACGTGATGAATGTCCGCGTCTTCGAAGCAGCGCACGACCTGCACGATGGCATCCACTTCGCGGATGACGGTGAGAAATTTGTTGCCCAAACCTTCGCCCTGCGCCGCGCCCTTGACCAGTCCGGCGATGTCCACAAACTCAACGGCCGCGGGAATGACCACATTGGTCTTGGCGATTTTTTGGAGCACCTCAAGCCGCGCATCCGGCACGGTGACGATGCCGACGTTCGGATCAATGGTGCAAAAGGGATAATTAGCCGCGACCGCCTTGCGGGTGCGGGTCACGGCGTTGAACAGGGTGGACTTGCCCACGTTGGGCAGACCGACGATTCCGGCTTTAAGCATAAATCAGAGAAGGGGATGGAGTATTGGAGTAATGGAAAGATGGGTTGCGGCCTCGCCGGTCGGCAGTGTGTCTAGAGTTCACCACCGCACCTCGCGAATGGTTTCACGACTATGCTCGATTATAGCTCTGAGCCGCTGCATGTGCCAGACAAGCGATTTTTTTGGGACGGCCACGCGACGAAGCATGATGTCCCCGTTGGAAAGTTCGAACAAATGGAACTTGTCGCCAGGATGAATTTTTTGACGCTTGCGAACCGGCTTAGGAATCACAATTTGGCCTTTGCTTGAAATGGTGGCTCTCATAAGGGTTTGAACGGTGCTTATTTATCCTTCGCAGCTTCGACCGCCTCCCGGATGGTGTCTTTGAACTTTTCGACGCCTTCGTCAAACGCCGCGGAAATAGGGAGCACGGGCGTCTTGCGGATTTTGCGTTTGAACTGTTTCAAATTTTCTTCGGCGACCGTTTCGTCCATTTTGTTGGCGACCACGAGGCGTGGTTTGTCCAACAAGGCGGGGTCGTAGAGTTCGAGTTCCTTCAGCAATTGTTTGTAGTCGTCCCAGGGCAGGCGATTATCAGTGCCGGCCATGTCAAGCAGCAGGACGAGCACCGTGCAGCGTTTGATGTGGCGCAAAAACGCATGGCCCAAACCGACGTTGTTGGACGCGCCTTCAATCAAGCCGGGCACATCGCACACTGTCAGCCGGTGAAAATCCTTGTATTCGACGATGCCGATCTGCGGGTGCAGCGTGGTGAACGGATATGGCGCGATCTTGGGGCGCGCGTGAGAAATGGCCGTGAGCAGGGTGGACTTGCCGGCGTTGGGATACCCAACCAAGCCCACTTCGGCGATCAGCCGCAGCTCGAGACGAAACTCGCCTTCGTCGCCCGGTTCGCCCGGTTGCGCAAAACGCGGCGTCTGGTGGCGCGCGGTGGCGAAATTCCGGTTGCCCAGTCCGCCGCGACCGCCTTTGCAAAGCACGAATTGCTGGCCGTCCTGCGTCAAGTCCGCCACCAACTCCTCGCCCTCCTTGGTCGGTTCGACCTCGGCGGCTTTTTCGGGTTCGTCGGCGAGATTGATTTCTAGCGCGCGTTCCCGGCCTGAGTGGCGGATGACCTGGCGTTTTTGCGTGCTGAGTTTGGGAGGCTCGGATTCATCCGCTTCCGTCTCTTCCTCTTCGGGAGGAGCTGCCGGCGCGGAGGGCAATTTCCAGACCAAGGTGCCGCAGGGAACTTTGACCAGCAGGTCCTTGCCCGCGTGGCCATCCATGCCCTTGCCCATGCCGGCTTCGCCGACCTGCGCGATGAGCCGCGGCACGAAATATTGGCCGATGAGGTTGTTGAGGTCGTGGTCGGCCTGCAAAATCACATTGCCGCCGCGGCCGCCGTTGCCGCCGCTAGGGCCGCCCTTGGTGATGTAGGCCTCGCGATGAAACGCGACGCAACCCTTCCCGCCGTGACCGGCGCGGGCATATACTTTGATTTGATCGATGAACATTTGAGATTAATCCAGACTTCCAAACATGTAAGTTCAACATGTCCAGCCGAATAGTCAATGATGGCTTTTTTGGGATTGCGGATTGGGGATGGGTGTCGTGAAGCGTCTTGGAGTGCGCCGGCAAGCGCAGCGCGACACCGCTTTGTGCCACA
Organism: Pedosphaera sp.; assembly: GCA_028293265.1. The sequence goes on from JAQGPB010000112.1 coordinate 6,091, forward strand.
GCGGCGACGCTGACATAATCGGAAGATGCAACCTGTGCGAAAGCGCCGTCGCGCTGCGCTTGCCGGCGCACTCCAAAACCTGGCGGAGATTTGGATGGCCCTTGTTTGCGCGGCTACACTTCCTCGGTTTCGCTGGCTGTGGCGGTGGCAGACTTGAACCGGCTGAAAATGGACTTGATCTGGTTAAAGGCGGAAATGCCGGAAAAGATTTTCGACAGCAACCCGCCGCCCGCCCCGATTGCGGCGGATTTGCGCCGGGCAAAGAGCAGGCCCGCAAACGAGGCCCCGGCACTGAGCGCGACCGAGGAAAGTCCGAAGATGGCGAAGCGCTTTTTAAAGTGCGTCAGGGAATGTTCCAGCGTGGCGGCTTGCAGCAAAAACGTATTGCGATGGATGTCGCTTTGCACGACCAGCATTTTTTTGCGGCGGGCAAATTCTTTTACCGGGAGGATTCTAAACATGCGCGGTCCTTTTTGAGTTCGTTGAGGGTGTCGGCGAAGGGCGGCGGGCCGCTCCTGATGAGCGACCTGAGATTGAGCACCGCCACAATGGCGCCCGCCAGGTAAAGGACACAAAAACCGGCGGCGGCGTAAATGCGCAGATCAACGGGAAACAAATAGATGATCACGCCGGTGAACAACACCAAAAACATGATTCCCAAGAAACCGGCGGCCATCGCCCAGATCAGCAGTTCGACCACGCGGGTCTTTTCCTCCTCGAGTTCGGTGATGAAAAGTTCGCCGCGCGTCTGAAACGCGGACAAGACGGTGGCGAGCATCTGCTTCGCCATTACCACGATGCCCGGAGGGGCGGAATCAGGTTCCACAAGGCGATTATTTGCGGTTCACCAGGACGCCGATGAGCAAGCCAATGCCAAAGGCGATGCCGATGGACTGATAGGGATGCTCGCGGATGACCTTGTCGGTGGCCTTGGCGCCGGCGACGGTTTTCTCCTGAAGCTGGCGGGCGGTAGCTTTGGCGGATTCGAGCGCGGCGGAGAGCTTGGCGCGCGCGGCGGCGCTTTTCTCGCCGAGTTCACCGGCCCCGGCGCGGAGGACGTCCTCGCCATCCTGCACCACCTGGCGCAAATCACGGAGCAGTTTCTGGGTGGATTCTTTCATATCGCTGTCAGCATGAGTATCCATAGTTTTTTGCCTTTCTCAGTTGGTCAGGTTTGAAATGTTTTTTTGAGGCTTGGGGGCAACCCGGCGCATGTCGCCTGACCGGGATATGCGGGTTTTCCCAAAGCCTGTCAATGGAACTCAGTTTAATGAAGCTTCTTTGATTTTGCAATGGCTATAAAGCGGGCCAAATCGTTGCCGTGGTGGGAGACAAAGATTTTCAATCCAAGAAACCGGAGAGGACGTTATTTTTGAGTTTGATTTCCCGGATGAGGGCGTCGTAATGGCGAATTTTCCTGAGCGCGTGAACGATGAGGTAAACGCCGAGAAGGATGAGCGCAAAATTCAAGACCATCAGGGCAATCAGGAAGGCCCGCACCTGGGTGGGATCGTAATATCGCGACGTGGCGACCAGCACGCTCAAAACCGAAAGCGGGAGCGCGAAGACGGCGATGCCGGTGCGCAACGTGGAAAGGGAGGTCCGCTTCTCCGCCAGGAGAAGCTGGACCTCATCAAACAGGAAACCATCCGGGCCTGGCTTTTTCATGTCGAAGCTGGAACCGTCTCAAAGTTGTTCACCGACTGCCCCATAGACGGTTGGGCCATGGGCGCAGCCTAGCAGCCCGCGCCGACAAAGCAATCATTGCCACGCAGAATTCAACACCGGGAGCATCAACAGTTTTGGATTGGATCCGGCATGATTGCTGCTTTCCAAGCGTAATTGAATTATGCAAACGGATGAAACGGCCATCATTGAATATATAAGCCGCTGGCCGGACACATTTATATCGGGCCGCGAAATTGCGCGCAAGGTTGGCAGCCGGGCGCGATTTCTTGAAAATCCCGGCTGGGCGGTGCCCATCCTCGCGCAGATGCTGCAAACGCGTTTGATCGAGGCTGATTCACGCGGACATTACCGCATGAAGCAGGAAAAACCTGAAAAGAAGGAGCGGGTTGAAAAGCATGTTTCGCCACAAATCCTGAAAATCCTCAAAAGCAGCGGCAAAAGTTTTGCGGACCTCGCCACTGATGGTGATGACGAACCGCCGGTATATCGCAAACCTTCGTCTCCGCCGGCCCAAAAGGGTTGACCGGCGCATACAAGGCAATTATTCGAATGCCTTCAGATGCCGGCCATTCCCACCGCCCCAAATGGATCAGGGGCGCTGATTTATTCACTTCGAATACGTGTCCGGCGCGTTGATTGGATTCGGTGGCGCTGGAGGGAAAGCGGGATCCACGGAAGCGGAGCGCCGATAGTGAGTTTTGCAGCCGGCCAACATCGCGGCCAGCCCGAACAGGATCACAGCCGTCCTCGCCGCGCCAGACCTCTTCTTTTTTCCGCCACCATCGAGCTTGTTCACGGTGGCCCAAGCCCGGGATTCAGCGGTTTTTTTGCGCACTCCCCGTTTTTCATATCCGGCTTCAATATGGCGTGCCTGTCGTTTTTGCTTCGATGTGTAACTGGATTTGTCGCCTCGTGGCATAGGTTTTTCCTTGCACGGTTGGTTTGGTGTTAAGAACTGCCTGCCGTTTATTATCAAGCCTGCCGTCCGGCGTTATGTCGCGATTGCTTCCGCCAACTTTTTCTTCGTAGGTTTCGGGAGGGGAACATTGATGCCCAGCGCGTCGCAAAGATCAATTTCGTGTTCCTGTTCCTGCACGATGATCTCACGCAAGGTCTCACTGAGCGCGAATTCACCCATCGCCTCGGCCTGGCGGATGCGCTGGCGATAGTTGGCTACGGTCGTCCGTTCATTCTCAAGATCAGCCTCCAGCATTTCGACGGGGTCGCTGGAGGTTTTCACCGGCTTGGGGGTGACCATGGGCATGCCGCCCAGATAATCCACCTGTTTGGCAATCTTAAGGGCGTGCGCCAGTTCTTCCCCGGCGTGCTTTTCCAATTCGCGGGCAATGTCGGTGTATTCCGCGCCCTTGAGCACCTGGCTGTAAACCGTGTAGGCGATGATCGCCTGATATTCCCGTGAGAGATCTTCATTGAGCAATTGAACCATCTGTTCACGGCTGAGATTGAGTTCTTCGGTTAGATCTTCTTTAGCCATAATCATCCTATGTTTGATCTCACATTTCCGGCTGAGCCGGCGTTTAAGCACCATTTCGAGTCGGCATTAAGCTTAATCCTCCCAGCACCAGGGATGCCATGGGGTCTGTTGGCGGCAAAACCCCGCCTTTCGTGGAAAAACGTTGGTACACCGCAACTCGCCTGATTTGATGGCGCTGCGCTGAAGCATGCAAAATGCAAGGTGACGCGGTTTTCGTCGCAAATTGCAGGACGATAAGGTAGGTGAATACCCCATGGCAGCCGGCAAGAGGTTCTGGCGGACTTCATGGCAAATCCGGTGAGGTGTTGCGTCTCCCGGTGGACATTGCCTGCCCTTTAATATAAAAAACCGCCCTCAGTCGAAATGCATCGCCACACTATCTGGTTTTGTCCGTCTCGTGACCGCCCGCTTCGAAGCCGCTTGTATTGGCACGATTGGATCGCGTTGTTCGCCGTATGGTTGTGGCTGGCGCCAGGCGGGACCGCACAGGCGCAGATGTCGCATGAATACCAGATCAAGGCGGTGTTCCTCTATAATTTTTCCCGGTTCAGCGACTGGCCGCCGGAGGCGTTTGCCAGTCCGGAAGCGCCGCTGGTCATCGGTGTCCTTGGCAAAGACCCGTTTGGGCCTTATCTGGAGCAGGCGGTGCGCGGTGAAACCGTGAACAACCGGCCCATAATAATCGAGCATTACCGCCGGGTGGAAGAGGTCAAGACCGTGCATATCCTGTTTATCTCCGACTCGGAAACCAAGCGCCTGCCGGCGATTCTTGCCAGATTGAGCGGGCGAAGTATTTTAACCGTGAGCGATATTGACAATTTCGTGCATAACGGCGGCATGGTTCGTTTTATTACGATTAACAATCGGATTCAGCTACGGATCAATTTGGATGCTTTGAAAGCCGCCCGTCTCACCATGAGTTCCAAGGTTCTCCGGGCCGCCGACGTCATATCGAGCGACGAAAAATAGGCCATGGCGAACCAGGACACACCAATCAAGCGGAAGTTGATGGCGATCATGCTGCTCACGAGCACCGCCGTCCTGTTGCTGGCGTGCTGCGCCTTTTTCACCTATGAATTGCTGACGTTGAGACAGAACATGATTGTACACCTCTCCACCCTCGGTGAAATGATCGCCAACAACAGCAATGCCGCCCTGGCTTACGACAATCAAAAGGACGCCACGGAAGTTTTAAGCGCACTCAAGGCCGAGCCGCACATCGTGGCCTCCTGTCTCTATGACCAATCCGGCAAGGTTTTCGCCACCTACCCACGCACCATGCGCACCAATGAATTTCCCGCTCCGCCGGGATTGGACGGGCATCGTTACGAGCACTCGCGGTTGGTGAGCTTTCAGCCGGTCATGAGCGGGGACAAACGGATCGGCACCCTGTACCTCGATTCAGACCTGGGCGCACTCTATCAACGTGTGCGACTTTATGGCGGCATCATTGGTGCGGTGGTGGTTGGCTCCTTTCTGATGGCGTTTGTCCTCTCCAGCATCCTGCAGCGGCAGATTTCGCGGCCGGTCTTCGCACTGGCGGAAACCGCCCGGGCCATTTCCGAACGAAATGATTACTCCGTTCGCGCCCCGGTCCAAAGCAGGAATGAATTCGGCCTCCTGACCGATGCCTTCAACAACATGCTCGAACAAATCCACAACCGCGACCGCGAATTGCTCGAGGCGCAGGAGAAGCTCCGGGACCACGCCGAGGAACTCGAACGCCGGGTGGCGGAACGCACGGCCCGCCTCTCGGAAACCATTGCCGAACTGGAATCCTTTTCCTACAGCATCTCGCATGACATGCGGGCCCCTTTGCGTGCCATGCAGGGATATTCGGACGTCGTGATGGAACAATACGGCGAGAAACTCGGGCCCGAAGGCAAGAATTATCTCGAACGCATCAGCCGCGCGGGTAAGCGCCTGGATAATCTGGTGCAGGACATCCTTACTTATAGCCGGCTTTCGCGGGGCCAGTTCGAGTTGCGCTCGGTGGACCTGGACAAACTCGTGGATGACATCATCCATCAGTATCCCGGTCTCCAGCCGCCCCAAGCCGAGGTCATGATGAAGCGACCGCTGCATCGTGTCTTCGGCCACGAAGCTTCGCTCACCCAGGTCATTTCCAACCTCCTCGGCAATGCCGTCAAATTCGTCCCCCCCGATAGAAAACCGGTGGTGCGGATTTGGACCGAAGTGATGAGCAAAAACTGCCGCCTCTGGGTCGAAGATAATGGTATAGGTATTGAAGAGAAGGATTTTACCCGGATTTTTGGCATTTTCGAACGGGTCCATCCGGACAAGGCGTACGAAGGCACCGGCATTGGGCTGAGCATCGTGCGCAAGGGCGTTGAACGCATGGGCGGCAGCGTGGGTGTTGAGTCGGAACTCGGCAAAGGCAGCCGTTTTTGGATACAATTAAGGCAGGCGTAAGTTTTTATGAGCACAATTCTGTTGGTTGAGGACAACGAGGACGATGTGTTCTTCATGGAACGCGCCAGGACCCAGGCGGGGATTGAAAATCCCATGGCCGTGGCGCGGAATGGCCAGGAAGCCCTCGATTACCTTCAGGGCGCGGGTAAATATACTGACCGCAATCAATTTCCCCTGCCGTTTCTGGTTTTGCTCGACCTGAAACTTCCGTTTGTCCCGGGTTTGCAAGTGTTGAAATGGATTCGCGAACAACCGGAGTTCCAGACCATGCTCGTGATCATCCTCACCGCCTCGAAAGAGGACCGGGACATTGACTCAGCCTATCGGTTGGGAGCCAATTCCTACCTCGTCAAGCCCCCCACGCCGGTCATGCTGACCGACATCGTCAAATCCCTCGGCGACTATTGGATGCTTAGAAACCAACCCCCCGTCAGTGTTGGCAAGCCGCCGGAGTAGATCCTCACCCAGCAGGAGACCAGGATGACGAGTCTTTGGCAGTGAGTGTATCTCAGTTTTTGAGCGCTTGGCGAACCCGTTGCGGTCATGCCTTTTAGTCGCCGCTATTCTTTCTTCTTCTCTGTGCCTCCGTGCCTCTGTGGTTCAAACCATAAATCGCAGCTTCTCTGGGTTATCAACCCCAATTGCGGCCTTCTCGACAA
>JAQGPB010000123.1 GCA_028293265.1 Pedosphaera sp.
CCTTCGCTTGCAATAAACCGGACCGGGTCCACCCGCACCATCTTCCCCTGGCCGGCAGTCCCGGTGATGCTGTTCGTGTCGGGCCGGCGTCCGCCCCAATTGCTGACGTATGCCCTGTCCTCCGTGAGCGCTACCTCGTAAGGTTCCACCCCCACGTCGAAACTTCTCAACCATGTTCCCGTCGTCAGATCGAACTCCAGAAGTTTGTTCGAGAGATTGGCCGCCACGTACAATCTTTTGCCGTTCTTCGAAATGGCAAGGCCCGCCGGAATTTCCTGCTTGCGCTTGGGCGAGTCGGCCTCCGGAATACTGATGCTGCCAATCCCTTTCACATAATGATCCGCGCTGACGGAAAAGACCTTGATGCTCCCTTTTACATTCGACAAATATAACCTTGTTCCATCCGGTGAAAAAACCAGCCCGGTGAAACTGACCTGCTCATCCTTGTCCGGTTTGAGGATATGCGCCGAGGTGGGAGCGGGAAGCGAAGGCAGCGTCGCGTCATCCGGCAGCTTTACTTTCTGCAACACCGCGCCGGTTTCCGGCTCCAGCACCGTCAGTTCCCTCATCTTGCCGGAGGTCACCAGCAGCCGGCCATCCGGGCTGAGGGCCAGCACTTGGGGACGATATCCATGCAGCTCGATCTGTTTGCCGGCCGGCGTGATGACCTGGTTGACCGGCAGCACGACGCGGTTGGTGCCCGCGCGTCCCACGGGTTCCATGGGATCAAACGCTGCGCCGTCCGTTTGCGCGGAAGCAAGCCGCACAAAAAGGCAGGCGGAAAAAATTAAGAATGCTTTGCTGATCATGCTTGAGAGGGTAATTACGGCAAAAGTGCGATGAGTTTCAATTTCACGATGCGTTGCGCTGACCAGTCATTTCCCCTCCCGCTCCGACCTCGCTGATCGCCTGTTCGAGAATTTCCAAGGCCTGGTCCATTTCCTCCTTGGTGATTGTGAGAGCCGGGGTCAGCGTCAGCACGTTTCCCATGGTGACTTTGAAATTCAATCCCCGCCTCAGTGCCGCATACATCACGCGTTCCGCTTCGGCAATTGCCGGGCGGCGGATGCCGTCCTGTCCGGTGTGCCCCAGTTCCATTCCCAGCAGCAAACCCAGGCCCCGCACATTGACAATGAGCGGATGGCGCGTCGCCATGCAACGCATGCGTTCCAGCGCATAAGCGCCCAATTCCCGCGCGTGTTCCGGCAGCTTTTCCTCTTCGATCACCTCCAGCGTCGCCAGCGCCGCGGCGCAGGCGACCGGATTTTTCTCATGTGTGTAATGCCCCAGCGCCATCTCTCCCGCCACATTCAACGAATCACGCGCAATCAACGCCGCCAATGGAAAAACCGCGCCTCCCAGTCCTTTTCCCAGCACCACCATGTCCGGCACGATGTCGTAATTTTCAAACGCGAACAACCGCCCGCTTCGTCCCAGGCCAATTGGAATTTCATCCAAAATCAGCAGCGCGCCATGCCGGTCGCAAGCCGCGCGGATGCGCTTCCAATAATCGGGCGGCGGAATGAACGGCGTATTGCGTACCGTTTCAGCGACGACTGCCGCCACATCGCCTTCCTTCTCCAGCACGTATTCAACATAATCCGCGCAGGTGAGGTTGCACGCATGCCCGCAACGAAAAGGACAGCGCATTGGCTCCGGCGGCGGCACATGTTCGCAACCGGGCAGCAGCGGGCCAATTCCCTGGCGGAATGCCGCTTCACCCCCGATGGAAATCGCGTCCAGCGACGCGCCGTGAAACGAATCCCACATGGATACAAATTTGAAACGGCCTGTGACCACGCGCGCATATTTGAGCGCCATGCCGATGGCCGAGGTGCCGCCCGGCGCAAAGGAAACTCGCTTCAAGTCTCCCGGCGCCAGCGCGGAAAGTTTGGCCGCCAATTTGATGGCTGTTTCACAGGTGTAGCGTCGCACGCAAAACGGCAGTTCGTCCAACTGCCGCTTGATGGCGGCAATCACCTTCGGATGCGAGAAGCCGACCTGATGCGCGCAATTGCCATGAAAATCCAGGTAACGCCGGCCCTCGACATCCTCAATCCATGCTCCCTCCGCATGGCGCAGCACATTCACGCACGGTGTCGAAAGCGATTGATGGAGAAAATACTTTGCGTCTTGCGCCAGCATCTCACGTGTTTCCGCGCTCAGGCAATCTTGCATCCAGGCTTCCCGTTGATGCGAGGTGTTGACGTCCCCCTCGGAACTGAGGGGTTCGCGCCCAGAGCCGTTCGATTTGATTGATTTGTCAGTCATGGCATTATTGGTATTCAGAAATGGCGTGCGTTGCGTCCAATACCGGCGTCATCATTACTCCCATGTCGGCCAGAACTTCGCGCATGGCCGATAACAGTGCCAGAATGTCCGCCTCAAAAATGCGGCCGATGCTGCCGATTCGGAAGGTATCAGCCTGAGTAAGTTTCCCGGGATAAATCACAAATCCGCGCCGGCTTAATTTCTCATAAAACGTCCCGAAGTTGAATTCAAAATCATCGGGATAATAAAAAGCCGTGATGATGGGGCTTTGAACTGGACCCTCCAAATAAGGCTTGAATCCCAGCCGCAGCATTCCGCTTTGCAAAACCGCATGATTGCGTTGGTACCGTCCATTGCGGGCCGCGATGCCACCCTCGGCATCAAGCTCAATCAACGCCTGTTGCAACGCCAGCAACGCATGGGTGGGCGGCGTAAACCGAAATTTACCGCTCTCTTCGAAGCCCTTCAATTGGGCCGCCAGATCAAAGCTCAAGCTCCGCGCCCAGCCCGCGCAGCCCAGCAGCATCGCCTTGCGGCAGAATACGAAAGAAAGCCCCGGCACGCTTTCGACGCACTTGTTCGCCGAGGCGATGAGATAGTCAATCCCGCAAGTCTCAAAATCAATCGGGATTCCCGCGAAACTGCTCATGGCATCCACGATGAAGATGCGCCGGTGTTTTTTGACCACCGCCCCCAGTGGCTCAATCGGGTTCAGGATGCCGGTCGTCGTCTCACAATGCACCACGGCCACATGGGTGATGGCAGCATCGCTGGCGAGGCACCGGTCCAGCGCTTCGGCACTCATCGGGGTGTCTTCGGTTTCACGCAGGATTACATGAGGAATGGAGGTATATTGCAGAATATCGACCATTCTTTCCCCGTACGCCCCGTTCGCGAGCACCGCCACCTTGCCTTCGGGTGGAATGCACGTCTGCATGACCGCTTCAACCCCATATGTACCACAGCCTTGCAACAATACCACGCCCCATCCTTTCGCCGGAGTCAAGCCCGCCAAACCCAACAGTCGTTCCCGGACATTTGCTGTCAGGCACACAAAGTCCTTATGCCAGGACCCGACGTCCCGCAACATGCACTGTTTCACGGCAAGACTCGTCGTGAGCGGGCCCGGCGTGAAAAGAAGCTGATCGTGCGCAGTGGGCAGGTTTGGATTCATGATTTCAACCGCATCTTCAATGAGTGGCTTCTTCAGTCGTCGCCCGGGTTTGCTTGCCGTAAAGAAAAAGGCACAGCACAACCGCCAGCAGGGTGGTTATGGCGAGAGCATGAAAACCAAGACGGTATCCGCCATAATCCAGGAGCAGGCCAAATGGATATCCCGCCAGGGCACCGGCGAGGTACCCGCTCGCATCCACAAATCCGGCCACGGTGGCCACATAATCTTTTCCCCGTATTTCAACTGCCAAAACGCCCGCGAGCAAACTATAAGGTCCGTAGGAAAGAAATCCAATCAAGCCGATGACCGCAGAAGCCATCCACAAGGGCTGGTGGACCAAAGCCGGCAGCGAATAAATCAACGCACCCAGGGCCACCAGCATCACCACCAGCAACCGTGTGCGTCCTTTATGGCCGAGATAGTTCAGCGCCGCACCAAGAAAAAGAATTCCCACTGCCCCAAATGCGTCAAAGGGGGTCGAGAGGAAGGCCGCGATCTGTGTCGTCATCGCGCCGCCACCCGAGGTCTTGAAAAAATCAACCGTCCAATCATTGAAGAAATCGCGCGTGATGGTCAGCACGAAACTCAGGCCGCAAACCACCCAGAATTGCGGAATGCGCGCCACCTCGGCAATCTTCGCGTACGGCGTTTTCCGGGAAACCGCGGCTTTCGTGGAAACCTGCGTGGGATTGTCCTTCGGCAAAACGAGCCAGCAAAGAGCCAGGATCGCCAGCAACACGAGTGACGGCAGGCCCATGACGGCGCGCCAGCTATCGCCGCTCCAGCGCGCAATCTGTCCCGCCAGCAGCAGCGCGAAAACTCCGCCGAAAGCGTAGCTCATGGAGAGGAACGCCAGCGCGAGAGGCAGCCGGCGGGTCGGAAACCAGTTGGGGACCTGTTTGACCATCGCCCCCCACCCTGCCGAACCTGAAAAACGGTTGGCCGTGTAAAAAATTGTCAGCATGGGCACCGAGGTGGCCAGAGCGCCGAGGCCGCCGAACAAAGCAACGCCAAAGAGTGACAGCAGCAGACAAACACGCCCCCCAAAACGGTCAATGAGGGGGCCAAAAATGATTTTTCCGGCCATGTAGGCCACGGTCGCCGCGCTCGCAATGGCCCCGGTATGGGCCTTGTTCACCCCGAACGCCTTTTGAATCAAAGGCACTGCCACAGAAATATTTTTCCGGCAAAGATAGATGCCGATGTATCCCAAGATGATGCAGCCCAGCAAAGTTGCCGCCCGGAATGTGGAATGGGGCGCGCGTTCAACTGCCTCTTTTTCTGGAGGGACGAACACTGCCTCCGAACCGGCGGGAACGGCGGACAACCTGGCCGCCCCGCTTTCATTCTGATTGGTGAACTGCATCAAATCGCTTTCGAATTCAGCCCTGCAAATCTTCACCCGGTCCGGCCTTGGGCTGCAATGAAAATGCCGCAGCCGGACCCAGGCCACACTGCATAACCCGGGTCCGGCTGGACTTGATTTTGATTATTGGCTCGCCCCGCTGACGCGGAAGAAGCCGGTGTTGCCAGGTGCGGGCACCGTCAACGACTGGTTGGTCGTCGTGCCGACGTTGCTCCAGCTTGCAGGTGAGAGGCTGGTGCTCCTCTGCACCGTGAACGGCGCGATGCCATTGACCCAGTTCAGCGTAACAGTGCTGCCGTTGTAAGTCACACTCCCGATGCGGGGTGTCTTAAGCGTCGAGTCTCCGGCTGCGCCGGCGATATACAGCGAACTCACTTCCTGCGGAGTGATGACCCGGTTCCACAGCGTGACCTCGTCAATCAATCCGTCAATGTGGGCGCTGCCGCCATCGGTGTATTTGCCAGTGCCGTCCTGGCCTATGTTGATTGAATTGGTCGCCACATCCACGCTGCCACCGAAGGTCATCGGCGAGTTGACGACCAACTGGCCGTCCGCATAAACCGAGGCGTACTGGCCGCGCCAGAAGCTGACCGCAAGATGATGCCAATGGCCGTCACGGATTTGGGTGCCAGGGCTCACGTCCTGCTTCGGGCTGCTGGTACCGGTGGAGTTGACCCGGAAGTTGCCGCCATTTTGCGAGAACACGCCCCAGCCCTGATTGCCGCTGCTGTTCCAGTCCTTGTTCGCGATGAAAGGCGAATCATCAGCCTGGTTCGTATAATTCACCCAGAATGACACGGAGAAGCTGTTCGTGCCGAACTGGAGACCGACGGGATTTCCCAAGGTGACATAGTTGATCACCGAACTGTCCGCCGTGGTGGTGAAGTGCAACGCCTGGCCAACCAGACCGGGCGCGAAACTGGGCGAGCCAACCGGTGTGCCGTTGTTGCCGTTGCCGGAATGGTCATTGTAATCGCCGTCGAAGGGCAGATACGCCACGATGCCGTTGCTCAAGACCCCAGTGAAGACGATCAGCGGAACCGTGATGGTGTTGGTGGTTCCACCGCTGTTGCCGACGGCGCAGTAGTATGAGCCGGCGTTGCCCGCCTGGGCGTTGACAATCGTATAATTCGTTCCCGTGGCTCCATTGATGGCGTTGGTGCCGAAGTACCATTGATAGCTGATCGGGGTGGGGCTGGTGGCCGCGACCGAGAAGCTGACCGTTGCACCCGCGGAAACTGTCTTGCCAACAGGTTGCTGGGTGATTTGGGGCGCGCCTATGAACGTGAGCTGGGCCAGCCGGCTCGTGACCGCTCCATAACTGTTCGTGACCACCACCTGGTAGGTTCCCGCATTGGCCGCGCCGATGTTCGTCACGGTCAGGATCGAGTTGGTCTGGGCCGGCAAGACGGTCGTGCCGAAGTACCATTGATAAACCAAGAGCGGTGATCCCAGCACGCCGGCGTAAAAGGTCGCCGTGCCGCCGTTGCCAACCGAGGCGTCCAACGGTTGCACCTGCACTGTGGGTTTTTTGCCCGGGCTGGTCGTTGTGGCCTGGTCAACCGTGAGACCGTTCAAGCCGGCATTGAAGATGCCTACCGCCTCCTGATCGGTGACGACG
>JAQGPB010000631.1 GCA_028293265.1 Pedosphaera sp.
ATTGCGCGAAGGCGGGCTGCCGCTGCACCTGACACTGGGCAATCACGACAGCCGGGAGACTTTCTGGAATGCGATCACCGAAGCGAAGGTTGCGCCGCGCCCGTTGGCCGATCACAATGTTGCCATCATCAGCACCGCGCGGGCGAACTGGTTTGTGCTCGATTCGCTGGAGAAAACACTTTCCACGCCGGGATTGCTCGGCACGGAGCAAATCGCATGGCTCGCCCGGGCCCTGGATGCGAACCCCGGCAAGCCGGCGCTGGTCATGGCGCATCATCAATTGAACATCAACGGCGAGGAAAAAGGCGGACTGAAGGACACCGATCAATTGCTCGAAATCATTCGCCCGCGCAAACAGGTCAAGGCTTACTTTTATGGCCATACGCATACCTGGAAAGTACATCCAGATGAAAGCGGCATCCATCTCGTGAACCTGCCGCCGGTGGCTTATGTTTTTGCCGAAGGACAGCCCAGCGGCTGGGTGCGCGCGGACTTTGAATCCCACGGCGTGCGGCTGGAATTGCGCTGCATTGACCGGACGCACAAGGCGCATGGGCAGGTGGTGGAGCTTGATTGGCGAAAGGGATGAATGCGCCCACATCGGTGCGGATTGACAAGTGGCTTTGGGCCGTGCGGATTTACAAGACGCGCAGCGTGGCCACGGCCGCCTGCCGCAATGGCAAGGTCACCATTGGCGGGCAACCGGTGAAACCTTCACGGGAAGTAAAGATCAACGACCTGATCCTCGCGCAGAACGGCGACATCACGCGCACGATCAAAGTCCTTGCTTTGCTGGAACAGCGCGTCGGCGCGCAGGTGGTGAAACAATTTGCGGAAGATTTGACTCCGGCATCCGAATATGAAAAGGCCAAGGAACCTTTTTTCAAACCACTGTTTTATCGTCCCAAAGGAGCTGGCCGCCCCACGAAGAAGGATCGCCGGGTGATGAACAAGTTTATTTCGGAGTGAGGGTTCCATATAAGCAGCGCTCCTATAAATTGGCGGCGTCCAATTCCAAAGCGGCAGAGGACTGCCGCACTCCAAGACCTGGCGGAGGTTCGATTGGGCCGTTTGATCGCGCGAGCGTTTTGTGGTGCGGCTGGCGCCCGAATTCACCAAGAGAACCAGTTTACTTTCCCTCAACCATCTCCATCCCCACCAAGCACACGTCGTCCAGGAAATCTTGGCCGAGTGCAAACTCCTTTATCTCTGCCAGCAGGTCGTCGAACAGTTGGCTCGCGGGCAGCTTGGCGCGGCGGCTCACGGCGTCCACGAGCATTTCGTGGGTGTAAAGCTGCTGATTGGCCCCTTCAACTTCGTAAAGACCATCCGTGAACAGCATGACGAAATCCCCGGGTGTGATTGAACTCTCGCCGGTGTTGTAGGTCGCGTCCTCGAACAGGCCGAGCGCGGGATTTTTTTTGCCCTGGCCGCTGGCGAGGGGTTCGAGCTTGCCCGTGGCGCGATGGACCAGAAAAGGCTTGGGGTGACCCGCGTTGGCGTAACGCAACTTGCCCGTGGCGGAATCCGCCGTGAGATAAAAAGCGGTGGTGAGCGTGGGCGAGCCGGTGTGCTTGAGAATCGCGCACAAATCGCGATTGAGCTGGGTGAGGAGCTTGCCGGGATCCGTGCCGAGCGGTTTCAATTCCTCCACCAAGGCCCGCACCATGGCGGCGACGAGGGCCGACCTGACCCCATGCCCCATCACGTCGCAGATGAAAACGGCGGCTTCGGTGTCGGACAACGCCAGCACATTGAAATAATCCCCGCCGACCGTGCCGGTGGGCAGGTACCGGTGGGAGAAGCGGATGCGGCTGTCGCACGGATCCGCCGTCCGGGGGAACGCCGGGTATTGCTGCGGCAGCATGGATTGCTGGATCTCGCGGGCCATCTTGAGGTCGTCCTCCATCTGCTCGTTTTTCTTGCGCAACGCCTCGCGGCTGCGGGCCAGCTCGGCCGTGGCCATTTTCACCTGCTCTTCGGCGCGTTTGCGCTGCGAGATGTCCCAGAAAATTCCCTGCAAACCGATGAGCTTGCCCTGCGCGTCGTAGAGCGGAGTTTTGACCACCTGCACATAAATCATTTCGCCATCGGGCGGCTGATGCTGCTCGACGGTCTCGAACATCCGGTTTTGCTCGAGAATCCGGTGGTCGTCCTTTTGATATTTTTCGGCGAGATCGCGGGGAAACAGATCGAAATCCGTCTTGCCGACGATGTCCACGGCGGCGCGCCCGATGGTGTTGCAGAAGCGCTTATTGACGAAAGTAAAACGGCCTTCAAGGTCCTTGCGAAAAATATTCTGCGGCAAAGTTTCCACCAGCGAATGATAAAGCGCCTCCGATTCGCGCACTTTTTCCTCGGCCATCTGGCGCTGGGTGATGTCCTCGACGGTGCCTTCGTAATAGAGCAGTTCGTTCCGCGCGTCGCGGATGGCCCGGACATTTTCGGCGATCCAGATGATGCTGCCGTCCTTGCGATAGATGCGGGATTCGAAGTCGGTGACGGTGTCGTGCTCCTGCATGATGTGGATGAACTCGGCGCGGCGGCCCGGCTCGACATAAAGCTTGCGGCCGATGTCCAGCACGCTGTTCATCAGTTCCTCCGGCGAGGCATAACCGTAGATGCGCGCCAGGGCGGCGTTGGCGCTGAGATAGCGGCCATCCGGCGTGGTCTGAAAAATGCCTTCGACGATGTGCTCGAAGATGCCGCGATATTTCTCCTCCGCTTCGAGCAGGGCGGCGTCCGCGCGCTGGCGTTCGATGGCGTAACGGATGGCGCGGCCGAGCAATTGCGGGTTCAACTGGCTTTTCACCAGGTAATCCTGCGCGCCGACATGCACGGCCTCGAGGGCCACGGCTTCGTCATCCACGTGGCCGAGCACGATGATGGGAACGCGCAAGGCCTCGGCCTGGGCGCGCTCGATATTGGCGAGGCCCGCTCCGTCCGGCAGCGACAAATCAATCAGCGCCAGATCGAACCGGCCGCGGATCAGGCTGGCGAGGCCGGTTTCAAAATCATGGAACGAGGTCAGCTCGAAAGCGGCACCCTTGGCCTGTTCGAGCATCTCCTGAATGCGGCGGGCGAATTCCGCCTCGCCTTCAATCAACAAAATTTTCAGGGGATCGTTTTCCATGGCCCGGCCAGTTTCAAATCATTATGCGCATCATCAGGGCGAACGCCATACGCCGCCGAATACCAACTAACCAAGCCGGGCATCGTTCTGGCAAGTAAAATGCGGCGGGTTGAAAAATTTCCGAATGGGCATAGTTTGTTTGTGGGCCGAATCGGCGGCAACACCGACGGCTGAGATGTCAAATCAACCATTAAACCAGGAAATTATTATGAATACCGCGATGAAGATTCCCGACCCCGCGAAGGCAAAGGCATATTTTGAAAACAAAATCACCTTCACCACCGGCCCGGTGGAATTGGATCACATGCTGAAGGCGCATGAGAGCATCAATGTCATTGATGTCCGCGCGGAGGAAGATTATCAAAAAGGGCATATTCCCGGGGCCATCAACCTGCCCAAGAACAAATGGCAGACCCTTGAAGGACTGAGCAAGGACCGGACGAATGTGGTTTATTGCTACAGCATGGTATGCCATCTGGCGGCCGCTGCGGCGTATAAATTTGCCGACCGGGGCTTTCCGGTCATGGAGCTGGATGGTGGCTTTGATGAGTGGCAGGAGCACGGCCTGAAAGTCGAGACTGAGGCGAATCGCGGAGTTAGCGTCCAAGCATAAAGCCAGTTTGCTCGGGAAAAAATCGGAATAACAGCGGAGTGAAAAGCACGAGGTCGGCCGATATCCTGAGCAGGTCGGCCTCGAGCCTGCCGCTCCGATAATCCAACGCGGCCAGAGCCAGGGAACTTGCGGCCATCGCCAGCCCGAGGCGCGGCGGAGTCGTCTGCGTCCTAATGGCCAGCGGCGCGAGGGCAAAGAGCGCCACGAGCAATGCGATGCATCGGAAATAGCGCGTCAACATAGGCCAGCGTGTTACCAGTGATTCCTGTTGCTCGGCGCGGTCCGCTTCCAGTTCCCAGACGGCAATGGCGTAGCAATTCAAGAAACAGAGCAACCCCCAACTTGTGACCGGCCACCTAAATGCAGCGGAGCTTGAGCGGGGCAGGACGAAAATGACCGTTCCGGCAGCGAACAGAATTCCCACCGCGACTTCCTTCAAACCGCGAAATATCCGCGCAGTTCCCGGCCACTGATTCAGAAAAAAATAAACCGCCA
>JAQGPB010000163.1 GCA_028293265.1 Pedosphaera sp.
GAAGAGCCTTCGCTTTGGGCGATTTCTTCCTCGTCATGGGGGAACACGAGGTCCTCGCCGCCGAGGTGCAGATCGAAAGCGGGGCCGAGCAATTTCATGCTCATGGCGCTGCATTCGATGTGCCAGCCGGGACGGCCTTCGCCCCAGGGGCTCGGCCAGAAGACCGCGCCGTCCTCGGGGACGCGCGCTTTCCAGAGCGCGAAATCGGCGACGGATTCCTTGGCGTATTCGTCGCTGCGGACGCGGTCGCCGACGCGCATTTCGTCGAAGTTGAGCTTGGCCAGTTGCCCGTAAACGCAGCCGCAGCCGCGGTATTTTTCGATGCTGAAATAGACGGAGCCGTCGGAGGCCTTGTAGGCGAGGCCGCGTTCGATCAGTTTTTCGACGAGCGAAATGATCTCGGGGATGAACTCGGTGGCGCGGGGAGTGGCGTGCGGCGGGAGGCAATTGAGCGACTTCAAATCCTCGAAGAAGGCCATTTCATATTTGCCGGTGTATTCGCGCAGGGAAGTGTTGGCGGCCTTGACGCGGGCGATGATTTTGTCCTCGACGTCGGTGATGTTCATGACGTGCTGGAGGGCGTAGCCCTTGAATTCGAGGTAGCGGCGCACGAGGTCGGCGAAGACGAAGGTGCGGAAATTTCCGATGTGCGCGGAATCGTGGACGGTGGGGCCGCAGCAGTACATGCCGACTTTTTTGCCGGCGGGGTCCAGCGGCACGAATTCCTCGACGGAGCGGGACAACGTATTAAACAATCTCACGGGCATAGTTTCGATCACTGTCCGTGAGAGTAAAGGCGGATGGGGCAAAGCAAAAGCTGAAAAAAAGCCGGATTTCCCACGAAAGGACGCGAAAGGGGACAATGGAAGAGTTGAGCGTGGCTTTAGGCTGATTTAGCGAGAAACTCCGCCCCGAAATGGTTGAGGGTTGAGAGTTGATGGTTGAGGGCGGGAGGGGCCGGGCGGCGCGGTTTGGCACATTTTGCTGCCAGAGGCGGGCGAATGCGGGCGGAGGCGGGCTTAGGCGATGGTTGGCCTGTTTTTATTGAGATTCAGAAAAGCAAATGAGAAAAAAATCAAAAAAGGAAAATAAGACACACCTCTCCCCGGCCCTCTCCCCACTCCTGCGTCGTGCGGAGAGGGAGAAGAAAGCGAGTGCGTTTGCCGCTTTACTTTTCTGGGCCTCGATAAAGTAAAATGGTTGTTTTGTCTGGTCTGCGGCTCATTTGCGAGCTTCGGACACCCTCATACACCCATCTGCAACCGGTTCTCCGGCCAGTTGTCAAAGATCAGACTGCCTCCGACGCTGCAATCATAGCACAGTTTGCATTGAGGTCAAAAAAACATTGGTTTGAGATGAATGATTCAAAAGGAAACGATGCGGTAGAAGCGCATGGGGCTGGAGGGGGCGGGGTCGCTCAGGGTTTCCTGGTTGCCGGAAATGGTGATGGTACCGTTGAGCACCTGCCAGACGGGGTCGCTGAGGTTGTTCTTGAACTGCACCTGGTAGGTCTTGCCGGGGGTGGTGGTCCAGGTGATGGCGGGAAACTGGCCGCTTGGTCCGGGGGAGATGATGGCGGCGTTGAAAGTGGCTTGGGCGTTGGTGGCGGAGAGGCCGAGGGTGAAAATGTCGCTCCACTGGTTGAAGTCCTGCGCTGCCAGACTGCCATCCCAACTTTCAAAGACGAGGGTTTGGGCGTCGCCGCTGAAGACGGGGGTCAGGGAGCGGCCACTGCCGGGGGAGATTCCTCCCAAGAGGAGGGTGGTGCCAGCCTGCAGGTCATACAGGTAGAGGTTGGGCATGCCGTTGGCCGCGCCGGGGCCGAGATTGGTGGCGATGCTGCGGTAGGTCACATAGCGACCATCGGAACTGATGTCGGGGGAATCGGAATGGCCGTTTCCCGAGCCGATGACGTTGGTGGACTGGCTTATGAGGAGGCTCGTTCCCATTTGAAAGTCATAAACATAAACCTGGTTGGTCTTGTTCACATCCGCGGCCACATAGGCCAGATAACGATTGTCACCGCTAAAACGCAATCCCGGATGACTTGCCGGAGGGGCCGTGCCCAGAGTGACGGTTGTTTTCGCGATCCGATCCGCCGCGTATACATGGCCGCTGGCACCGGTCACCAAGAAACCAAGGCGCGTCCCGTCCGGGCTGATGGCGACAGGAGCGGCTGAAGCTGTAACATTGGTATAAATTTTTGTGTTTAGCTGGGTATCCCAAACATACAAGGACGCGGAGGGCGTGGCCACCGCGACATAGCGGCCGTCGGGGGTCATGGCGCCCGCCACCAACGTAACAGCAGTGCCGGTGGTGAAGACACGAGTGATGCCGGTTTGGAGATCACGCCAGAAAAGGTTCTCATAAGTTGTGCTGGCAATGCCTGCCGCCAGGTTCTGCGCCTTGCTGTGAAAAAGGACGTACCGGCCGTTGGCACTGATGATTGGCGAATAGGAGTCGCCATTTCCCGGGCCATTGTGGGTGCCATTTATGCTGACGAGCGTGGTCTTGCCAAGCTGCAGATCGCGCACGAAAACATCCTGCAGGCCGTTGGTGTCGCCGGTTACCAGGTTGCTGGAAAGGCTGGTGAAGGCCACATAGCGGCCATCGCCGCTGATGGCGGAGTCGGTGGAAAGGCTGTTGCCCGACAGGAGGCCGTTGGTGTCCACACTTACGAGAATGTTGGTGTTGTTCCAAAGGTCGTGAACAAACACGTCGCGAAGGTTGTTGGTGTCGGTTGCGACAAGGTTGTTGGCGTCGCTGGAAAATGCAACGTAGCGGCCATTGGTGCTGACCGATAAAGTTGAAAGCGTGCTCAGGCCGTTCGGAGTCAAGGGAGGGAGATCAGGGTGGCGGGCAGAGATGAGCTCGGTGGTTTGATTCGCCACATCGCGCAGGAATACATCGGAGGACTGGTTATTGTCGCCCGACACCAAGCTGCCGTCGGTTGCCTCGAAAGCGACGAACAGGCCGTTCGTGCTCATTCTGGGATAGGTCATGGAACTGGGAGTTGAACCGATGCCATTGGTGTCTGCATCCACGAGTTGGGTGAGGCTGGCTTGCAGATCCCGAACGTAAAGATGGATGCCGCTGGTTACCGAATTGCTGGTCAGGCCATTTGCGCTGCTGAGGAAGGCGACGTAGCGTCCGGTGGAATCCATGACCGGCCAATCGCAGGTTGAGTTGGTTGGCGGTGTGTTGTTGGTGAGGCTGCCGCTTGCGAGGGTGGTGGTGTTGCTCAGCGCATCCCAGACGCTGACTGTGCTGGTTGTGGTGGAAGGAGCGACGTTGGCGACGAAGCTGACGAACCGTCCGTCTGGAGTGATGTCCAGTGCGTGACGGAAGAGTTCTGAGCCCGACGTGACGCCGGGAGCATTGGTATTGATGGTGTCGGTCAAGCTGGTGGCCTGATTGAAGCGCAAGATGATGCCGCTGGAAGAGGAATTGTTGGCGGAAAGGGCCTCGTAAGCGACAAATTGCCCGTCGTCGCTGATGGCATGGCTGATTGAGAGGCTGTTGGTGGTGCTGTATTTAAGTTGCACGGCGGTGTGCGCATAGGCGCTGGCGAGAGTGGTCGTTCCGGCGAGCAGATCACGGATGTAAATTTCGCTTTTCGTGGCGACCCCTGGCACGAGGTTGATTGCGGTGCTGTAGAAGGCGACATAGCGGCCGTCGGGTGTCAGATCGGGAAGTTCGGAACTGACGCCGGAACCGGTCGCACCGGGACTGGCAAGCGTGGTGACGCCGCCTTGCATATCGCGGACGAAAATATCCGGGATGCCGTTGGTATCCCCCGGCACCAGATTATTGGCGGCGCTGACAAACGCGACATAACGGGCGTCGGGTGTCATGACTGAACTGCGCGAATCGTCGCTGCCGCCCGTGCCGTTGGTGCTGACACTGACGAGCAGAGTCATGCCGTTGACCAGATCGCGGAGGAACACGTTGTTCGCGTGGTTGGTGACGCCGGTTACCAGATTTCCAGCGCTGCTTTCAAAGAGGACATATTGGCCGTTGGTCGAAACAGCCACTGGAAACGAATCACCATCGGCGCCGCCTGTGCCTGCGAGGTTGACGTTGACCAAGGTGGTTGTGCCGTTGGTGCGATCACGGAGGAAAACATTCAGCTTGGGGGGAGACAGCGCCAGATAAGGATTGTTATTGCTGTTCAGGACGAGGTTGTTCGCGGCGCTGGCGAACAGGGCGTAGCGTCCGTCCGCGCTGAGCACAGGAGCGAATGAGTCGCCGCTGCCACCAGCAGGGGCTCCGAGTGCCGGGTTCACGACGGAAGAAAGCTGGAAGGTTCCGGCAATCAGGGAAAGGCCAAAGCCAGCGATGAACAGGATGAGAATTGGGAGCCGGCAAGATGCTCTTTTCTGGAGAAGAAATGTCAGAGACTCCTTACGTCGTCTGCTACAAAGAAAGGTGTTCATGCGTTTCTGCGAAACAACCGTGCGAATGGTGGTGGGTCGTGTTTGCATTCAGGCAAGGAATGGTCGGGATTTAACGATGGTTACAAGCGGCGTGCTGGGTAAACCACAGCCAGTCCACATTATTCCCACCGAGAGCGATGTTATATACCGTGTAGCCTGGTGTTACTTGAATCAGGAGGCTGGGGGTTTTCCATTTATGGATTTCAGCATGACCATCCGCGAAACCGAAGCCGCACGCGCCGTCAAGGTAGGAAGCAGGGACATCCGGAAAAATGGGGGTTTGGCTGTTGACTTGCAACATTCCATCATTGATAGAGCCGGGGTGTTCATCACAGAAAACAAACGCATTAGCCGGAGCGGGGCAGGTAAGGTCGGAGCCCTTATTGTAAACTAGCGCGCCCGGGTTAAAGCCTGCAGCAGCGGTTCCGCCCGCCATCTGGCCGTTCATGGAATAGCTTCTCACCCTTTGGCCGTTGGCCGAGGGTACAATATCGGCCGGGCATTTGAACAGCCGGAAGTCTTTCGCAACGTAGGGACCCATGAGTCCACCGGTGAGATACGCCAAGTTGGTATTAGACAGTATATAAGACCAGCCTTCGACCCCCAAGGGGTTGATCCATGCCGCTCCGCTCGTGCCAGCCGGCGCATTGGGCATCAGAAAATCGTTGTTGTCCTCCTTGTACATGGACCAGCCGATCATGAGTTGCCGCATATTATTTATGCAACCCGCCGCCGGACTTTTGGTTCCTGCATGGGCCAGGGCCGGCAGAATCAGAAAAGAAAGCAGGGCAATGACGGCGATGATGGATAACAGTTCGATGAACGTGAAGGCGGATTGGGAGTTTTGCTGGAAGCGGCTTGTTCTCATATACAAATGCGACACACCTCGCTGGTTTGTTGCCTAGACCTAGATGAAGAATGAGAATTGGCTGGAGGTTTGTCAATTGGCAATTTTTGGAATGGGCGTGGTGGAGGAATGGGACGAAAGGGACGAAAGGGACGAAAGGGACAGAAGGGGGCGAAGTTTGGTTTTAGAAGGGCTCTTCGGAGGTTCCGGGCAGGGGGGCGAGGGGCTGGCGTTTTTGGTGGCGGAGGGCTTGTTGTTGGTGCATCAATTCCGAGCGGTCGGCGTCGCTGAGTTCGGGCTGGCTGGCGCGCTGGCTGAGGGCGCTGAGCTGGCGGTCTATGAATTGATTGCGGAGGCGGAGGACGATGTCGGCGAGTTGCTGGGTGGGGTTGGCGATGGGGCGGTCGTCGGCGGTGGCTTCGGTGATGAGGGTGCGCATCTCGGCGGATTCGCATTGGGTGAGGAAAGCGGCGACGCTTTGCCAAGTTTCAGCGGTACGCAGGGCAAGACGGCGGGTGAGTATTTCGCGGACGTGCGGGTGTTGCACCCACTGAGGATCGAGATGGGCCTGGGTAAATTCCAAGATGTCTTCGTGCAACAGGAGCAGTTTGATGAGCCAATATTCGGCCGTGCTGGGGCGGGGCAAGGGTTCAGCGAGGGGATCGGTGCTGGCGGCGGCAGCCCGCTCGGCGGCTGCGTCTTCGTCCTCATTTGCGGCGGGAGTGGCAGGTTTCAGGCGCGCGGCTTTTTTGAACTCAGCGCGCACGGCTTCGGGGGCGACGCCGAGGCGCAGGGCGGTTTTTTGGGCGTACTTGTCTATGAGTACGCCGTTGCCGGTTTTGTGAACGGCTTCGGCCATGGAGTGGAGCACGGCGAGGCGGCCTTTGTCGGTGGCGAGGTCGTTGGTTGCGCAGAGTCGGTTGAGGTAGTAGTCGAAAAATCCCTCGGCCTTGGCGATGAGTTGCTTGAAGGCTTCGCCGCCAAATTCCTTGATGAAGCTGTCGGGGTCGTGGGGCGAAGGGACGACGGCGACGCGGATGGCGACGCCGGATGCGAGGAGGCTGTCGAGGGAACGGACGGCGGCGTTCTGGCCGGCGTTGTCGGAATCGAAGCAGAGGACGACTTCGTCGGCGTAGCGTTTCAAGATGCGCGCGTGCTCGGCGGTCAGCGCCGTGCCCTGGGGCGCGACGATGTTTTGCACGCCGGCCATGTAACAGGCGATGAGGTCAAGCTGGCCTTCGCAGACGATGGCGGAGTCGGCGTCGAGCAGGGCGCGTTTTGATTTGTCGAGGCCGAAGAAGACTTTGCCCTTGGTGAAAATCGGGGTTTCGGGGGAGTTGACGTATTTGGCGGTTTTTTGGTCGCCGGAGAGGATGCGTCCGCTGAAACCGATGACGCGGCCTTGCTCGTCGCAGATGGGGAACATCAGTCGTCCACGAAAACGGTCGTAATGGCCGGTGCCGCCTTCGCGGCTCAGGATGAGGCCGGATTGTTCCATCAAGGGGAGTTCGTGGCCTTTGCTTTTGGCCCAGTTCACGGTGTCGTCCCAGAGATCGGGCGCGTAGCCGAGGCGGAAGAGTTTGATGGCGTCGGAGGAGACGCCGCGTTGGACAAGGTAATCGCGGGCGATCTGGCCGGAGGCTTCGTTGGCGAGGGCGTTTT
Organism: Pedosphaera sp.; assembly: GCA_028293265.1. The sequence continues at coordinate 6,946 of JAQGPB010000163.1, forward strand.
GCCAGCGCTGGGTGATTTGCTCGTGGATTTGGAGGAGGCTGTCCTTGATGTGGCGGCTCTGTTTCTGGCCGGGAGTGTTCTCCATTTCCAAGGGGATTTTGGCGCGCTCGGCGAGGCGGCGGACGGCGTCGGGAAAGGGGATGTTTTCGTATTCCTTGACGAAGGTGAAGACGTCGCCGCCTTTGTGGCAGCCGAAGCAATGGAAAATCTGGCGCTGGGGATTGACGTTGAAGCTGGGGCTTTTTTCCTTGTGAAAGGGGCAGAGGGCGGTGAAGTTCGCGCCGGCGCGCTTCAACGGGACGTAGGAACCGATGACATCCACGATGTCACTGGCCGCCCGTATCTGCTCGATTGTGTCATCTGAAAAAAATCCAGCCATGGGAGGAAACCAAATGCGGTTTCAACGCGATGGCTTGTTTTAGCCTGCCAAAGGGATCAAGGCAAATCGTCTTTTCGCCTTTTGATGGCGACGGTCTCGGTTTTGGTCGAGGCGATGAGCAGGATGCCGGCGCGTTGCTTGATCAGGTTGCCGATGAGCGATTCGTTGAAGATGGTCTGTTGCACGCCCGACAATTCGGGGAAGTAATTGCTGCCGAATTCCTTGTCCTGATAGGCGCGGGCGGAGGCGATGTCCTGGGCGCTGTAATAGGGGGCGTTCAGGATCGCGAGGGCGGCGATCAACATGCAGGCGTAGCGGATGGCGCCCGCGACCATGCCCAGATAATATTCCGCGCCGCCAAAGACATCGCTGCCCACCAATTTGCCGCCGATGGCCTTTTTGAAGACAGCGAAGGCGAGCTTGGTGGCGATGGCCGAGGTGACGTAAATGGCGATGTAACAAAACAGATGGCTGACCGGCGAGGAGGTCGCCAGCTTGTCGCCAAGCGGGCGGTAAAGAAATGCGCCCGCAAAGATGATGGCGACCCATTGCAGGGTGACCATCAGCTCTTCGGACATGCCGTGCTTGCGGCCCTTGTTCAGGCCCCACAACAGGATCATGATCGTCGCGGCGTCGAACCAGTTCGGCAGCGGAATGGCTGAAAGGCTATGTGGATGCATAAGTGCTCAAATTCTGGACAGTTATGAGGCGTGTCCGAGAGGTATGAGCAGGTTGTTGGCCAATCTCTTGGAATTAAAAATGCAAAATTAAAAATTAAAAATGGGGCGAACACCAATTACGATGGTGACGCGATTGGTCTTAGGATTAATGGCTGGCTCAGCCGTTGTCCTGGAGCCAGTAGCGGATGGAGGTGGCCTGGGCGTTGTGGGGGTCCAGTTCCAGGACTTTCAGATAATGGGCGCGCGCGGGGGCGGTTTGATGAAATTGTTCGGCGTATAAATTGGCGAGGGTCAGGTGAACCATCGCCTGATGCGCGGGGGATTCACGGATGGGATTGGCGGCGAGCAGGCGCTCCAATTCCTGCGCGGCGTCGCGGATGTAACCGGCCTTTTTGAGCGCCAAACCGAAGTTAAAACGGGCATTGAATGAATCGGGGTTGATGGCGAGCGCCAGTTCGTAAGCCCGCAAGGATTCCGACAGTTCGCCCAGATCGAACGCCGCCAGGCCGAGGCTGGATTGCGCGTCAAAATTGGCGGGATCAGCCTGAATTGCCGAGCGATACAACGCGATCGCGTCGGCCAGACGATGGTCACGGTGGGCTGCGGCGCCTTGGGCCAGCAATTTTTCTGCTGCGGCATGATTTCCTGACGCGGGCCGGGCAGGGGAAAGGTAGGGGTAACGAGGAATTGGAACCGGCCGCGCCGGGGCAGGCGTGGATTTGGACACTGCCCCTGAATCCGTGGACACCAAGCCTGTGCCGCTGGTATCTATGGGCGTCGGACCCAATTTGGGCAAGGGGGTCGGTACCTGCTGTGAGTCAGCCTTATGGTGGAACAACCCCATGGGGTTCAGCTTTTGGAAAAATCCGTGCTTGGCCGGCTTGGGAGCCGTGGGCAGATCATTGGGATCGTTTACCACTTCAACGTCCGGTGTGGCCGGCGTGGGCGTGGTGCGCGCAACGGTGGTTCCGTTTCCAGCGATCTTGATGGGCGGAGCGTCGGGGGAGTTACTGTTTCGGGTTTGACTGATGTTTCAATGGTTTGCGGCGGCGGTCTCGGCGGAGCCGGCGTTGGGCGTGGAATGGTGGCGACGGTTTCTGGCCGGCTGACGTTGGTCGGGGTTGCGACGGGGCGCGTGGAATTGTTGGTGACCGGATTGGCCGTGGCGATGGGGGT
>JAQGPB010000241.1 GCA_028293265.1 Pedosphaera sp.
TCGTGGATCGGCGCGACGATCATGTATTGGACGGCGCGGGCGGCGGGGCGGCCTTTGCTGCTGCGCTATGGACGTTATGTGCTCATCTCGCCGGAGAAGATTGAAGGAGCGGAACGTTGGGCGTCGCATTTCGGCCCGATGGGCGTGTTCATCTCGCGGCTGCTGCCGGTGGTGCGGCATTTGATCGGCATCCCCGCGGGCATCGTGCGGATGGATTTCAAATGGTATTCGTTGTTCACCTTGCTTGGTTCGTGCGTTTGGTGCTGCGTGCTTTGCTGGCTTGGCATCATGATGGGCCAGGATGAAAAGTTGATGAAAGGTGAATATCACCGCATCGTTATCTGGGTTGGTGGCGCGGTGATCATCCTGGGGGGCGTCTATTATTTTTTTGTGCATCGGCATATGAAGAGCGGTGCGGTGGGAAGGTTGAAGTGACAGATAATTTGTGGTTCGCCCGCCCTCACCCCGGCCCTCTCCCCCAGGAGAGGGAGAAACGGCCGCGGCTTGGCGATTAATTCGTGCGTCCTCGTTGCAGTCTGCGTTTTTACCTGTGAAGCGAAGATTAGAGCCTCCTTACGTCGTCTCCTACAAAGGCAAGGTTTACTCGCGGACGCGAATCAGCGTCTTCACGGCGCGGTTGCCGGTGGTCATGGATTTGAAGAGTTGCGGCAGTTGCGTCAGAGGGCATTCGCCATCCACAAAATCGCGCGCGCGGATGATGCCGGCTTCGATCAGTTCGAGCGAGCGGCGGATGGCGCGCGGGGTGTGGTGAAAGCTTGCGAGGAGGGTGAGGTTTGAATAGTGCAATAGAGCGGTATCGAGCGCAACGGTCGTGCCGGAAGGACAGCCGCCGAAGAAATTCACCTTGCCGCCTTTGCGCACCAGGCGCGTGGCGGCTTCCCAGACTTCGGGCTTGCCCACGGCCTCGATGACGACGTCGAATGGTGAATTCGCGCCGGTTTGAATGGCTGGGACAAGGTTGCTTTGGCCGGCGAGGTCAACGACGCGGTCCGCGCCCAAACGTCGTGCGGTTTGCAAACGCACTTCGCCGCGTCCCGCCGCCGTGACTGAACAGCCGAGGTTCCGGGCGAGCGCGATGAACATCAGACCAATGGGCCCGGTGCCAATCACCAGCACGTGCTGGCCGGCGCGCAGTTGCGCTTCCTCGACGCCTTGCACCACACAGGCGAGCGGTTCGACCAATGCGGCGTCGAGGAAATTGGTTTCCGGTTTGAGGCGCAGGAGATTTTTTTGGACGAGGCGCGCGGGCACGGCGATGGATTCGGCATACGCGCCGTTTAAGAAAAGCAGATCGTCGCAGAGATTTTCCTGGCGGTTCTCGCAATAAAAACATTTGCCGCACGGGGCTGAGTTGGCGACGACGACGCGTTCGCCGGTTTTCCAGCCGGCGGTTTCGGGATGCACTTCGCAAATGACGCCGGCCAGTTCGTGGCCGAAGACGGCGGGCGGGACGATCATGCGGGCATGGTAGCCGCGCTTGAAGACTTTCAAGTCGGTGCCGCAGGTCAGGGCGGCTTCGATCTGGATGCGCACGCCGCCGGGCGTCAGCGGCTGGGACGCCACTTCCTCGACCCGAATTTGTTCCTGACCGTAAAGCACCGCGGCTCTCATGCGGAATTTATGACATTAAATTTCCCGCCAGCCAATGGAATGTTTGCGGGTGCGATTTGCGATTGGGGAAAATGGGCGGTACATTGATGACGTTAGCCAAGTGGCATGGTTTTTTCCAGTCTGCCAAAGGAGGAGTTATGAAGAGTTGCATGATTTTGCCGGCAGCGTTGCTGGCGCTCACAATTATACTTGAGAACGGATGTGTCGTGACGGCTCGGCCAGTGCCGCCGCCACCGCCTCCTGCGCCGATTGTCGAAACGTATGTTCCGCCGCCCTTTCCAGGGGCGATTTGGGTTGGTGGCCGCTGGGCATGGCATCCGGAACATCACCGTTATGAATGGCATCACGGCGAATGGCGACGTTGAGGATAGCGTCAGCCGGAGGGGATGATGCGAAGCGGCGGGGCTTTGACGAAGTTGGTTTCGCGCAGGTAAATCGGCTCCAATTTTTCGCCGGGCACAAAATCAGTCCGGCGCGCGGCCAGGCGGGCAAGCTTTGCCGCGCTCGGAAAAATGGGCCGGCCTTGCTTGAACCACTGGTTCACGCCGGGGCCGATGATGATTTCATCCGGGCCGGTTTGCGAACGGACCTCTTCGATGGCGGCCAATTTCAGGGGCGCGATTTCATGGCACGTCTCGCGGGTGATTTCATATCGGGCGAGGTAAAGTTCTTTGCGTTGGGCGTCAATGACGATATTCACCTTGCCAAACCAGCCTTGGGATTGCGCTTCGGCGGCGAGACATTCGACGGTGGAAATGCCGAGCAATTTGACGGGCAGCGCGAGCTGCCAGCCCTGGGCCAGCGCGATGGCGGAACGGATGCCGGTGTAGGAACCGGGGCCCAAGCCGATGGCGAGACATTCGATGGCTTCGCGTTCGAGGCGCGCTTCGGCCAACGCCTGTTCGATCAGCTTGAACGCGGGCGTGGCGCGCGTGGCTGTTTCCACGGCGGTGGCGCGGACGGAGCCATCCACCGCGACGGCGACACTGCGCTGGTCGGTGGAAAATTCAAACGCCAAAATCTTCATAGGTGATGCGGCGTTCGGTTTCATTGACGACTTCAATCATGACGTTGCGAAAGCAAAACTTTGAACCTTGAACATTAAATTTTAAACTTGGGTCTGCCCCCAGCCAGCGTTCGGGCCATTCGATGACGGAGACGCCCGCGGGATGAAAATATTCTTCCAGCCCGGCGGCGATGATTTGGTCCGGCGTTTCGAGCCGATACAAATCCACATGAAAAAGCGGCAGGCGTCCGCCTTCGTATTGGTTCACCAGGGTGAACGTCGGAGAGTGAACGCGCCCGGTGAAACCGAGGCCGCGCGCGACGCCTTTGGCGAGCTGGGTTTTGCCCGCGCCCAGATCGCCGGACAAGCCGATGACCAGGCCGCTCGCGGCCGCGCGTCCCCAGGTTTCGCCGAGCGCTTGGGTCGCTTCCGGGCTATTGGAAATGTACGTAGCCATGCTGCGGCACAGGGCGGGTTCCGGTTTTGTCGCGAATGGTCAAGCCTTCGCCTTGAATGATTTTGCCGATGCAGGTGAGTTTCGTTTCTGGAAATTGTTGTTTCCAGGCATCGAGCAGCGGCACCGCGTCGCGGCTGGCGACGGTGAACAGGAGTTCGAAATCCTCGCCATCGGTGAGCGCCGCGAGCAACGGCGGTTTGGCGGAACTTTCGGCCTTGGAAGCGAGCCGCGCGGTTCGGCTGATGGGAATGGCGGTGGCGAGCAATTCCGCACCGACATGGCTCGCTTTTAAAATATGGCGCAGATCACCGGCGAGACCGTCGCTGAGGTCAATCATCGCGTGGACGGAAAAATGGTCCGCCAGCCAGCGGGCCTCGGCGAGGCGGGGTTCGAAATCAAGATGCCTGCCCGCGAGCGAACCGCCGAGTTCGCCGGTGACGAAAAGCGCATCACCCGCCAACGCGCCGGAGCGCAAAATGCATTTGCCGCGCGGCGCGGTGCCCAACAGCGCGACTGAAATCAGAATGCGCTCCGGATTCACGGTGGTTTCACCACCGGCAATGGAGACGCCGTGCTGCCGGGCCAAGGCATTGATGCCCGCGTAGAGTTGCTCAACCCAGGCGGGATCGAAATTGCGCGGCAGCGCGAGGGTGATGAGCGCGGCGTTGGGGGTGCCCGCCATGGCGGCGATGTCACTCAGGCAGCGGGCCAGGGCTTTGTGGCCGACTTTTTCCGGCGGTGTCGCGGCGGTGAAATGGATGCCTTCGACCACGGCGTCGGTCTTGAAAAGCACGACGCGGTCGGGCAGGCCGAGGTCCACCACGGCGCAGTCGTCACCCGCGCCCACCACCAAGGATGGGTTGGTTGGCAGCGAAGGAATGAGGCGGCCGATTAATTGAAATTCGTTCATCGCAAATGCGGGAAAAGTTTTTCAAAAGATTGCGTCAGGTAATCTCCGTAAAATATCAAACCCAAATTGATGGCGTTAAAGAAAGCGTGGGCGGTCAGGGAAGCGAGCAGGTTTCCAGTCTTGTCGTACAGCCAGGCCAAAACCAGCCCGAACACAAAGAGCGGCAGAAAAATTGAGACGGTAAGATGCATGGCCGCAAATGCCAGCGCGCTGCCCCAGAAAGCTATCCGCGGGTAGCCAATTTTTTTAAAGAGGGCGAAAATAACGCCGCGAAAAAGGATTTCCTCCGCCAGGGGCGCAATGACGACCGCGAAAACCGACAGGTAAACGAGATTGGCCGGGGAACCGGCTTTGTTGATTTCATTGACGGCTTCCTGCGGGGGAGTTGCGACATGGTACCAGGTGAGAAGTTTGAGGGACAAATTCTGCAACGCCCAGCCGACAGGCAGAAAAACGATGGTGCCGGCCAGGCCCAGCATTATCGCACGGCCCACGGGAGGAACGTTGAAACCGAAAGCCCGGTTCCAGCTCATGCCGGAAGCTCTCAGGAAGACAGCGGTTCCAAGCAAAATGGGACCATGCAGGCTTAAGGATCTCAAAATAAGATCAAGCAGGGAGTTGTCATCAGTCTTTTCCTTGCCAGTGGCAGCCGTGACGAGCAGGCAGAAAAAAACCACCGCGCTCAGGCGGAAAATTCGATCTCGGCACCACGGTTTTCCAGACAACATGGAAAGAACGTATATCAGGGAGGAGGCGGGTGACGATGAAAAATACCCGGATACTCATACTCAAGTACCCAAGCACCCAAATACCCAAACACCCAAGGAAGCACCAAGCTCTAAGCCAAAGTTCCGCGTCGAGCGTCGGGTTTAGTGCTTGGGATTTCTTTGGGTGTTTGGGTACTTGGGTATTTGGGTATTTTATTACTTCCCCACCCGCAGCAGAATTTCGCGCATCAACGGCTCCACATGGTTGGGCAAGGCGACCTTGATGGCGGGATTGAAAGGGTCGTTGATGAGCTTCGTGATCGTGCCATCGTATTGCTCATACCTGATGGTTTTGCCCACGGAACATTCTGCGATTGAAAGGGGTCTTTCCGGATTGTAATTAAGCGAGCCTCTTTTCTTTTCGACATGGGAGGCAGGTTTGTTTTCCGCAGCCGCCGTCCCCGTTTCGCTGTTGTTGCGGGCGGCAAATCCGTAATCGTTGGCCGTGATGATTTGAACGCGTGGTTCCGGTGCGGGCGGCAATACGAAGGGTTTCCGGGCTGGCGAAATTCCATTGAGGGGTGCCAGACTCGATTTCGGGCCGGAAGCACGCCGGGCTGGTTCGCCTGAAAAGGGCAGCGGCGACCTGGCCCGGGAAGGCCGCTGGTCCGGCTGCGTTGCGGAACGGCTGCGACCCAGCGAGAGTGTGGCCACTTCGTCGGGATTGAGGCGGAGCCTTTTGGTCAGGTCAACAAAAGCCTCCAGCTTGCCCTTTTCGCACCGGGCCTTGAGTGTGCCGGTCTTTATGGCGGTGAGCCGGCTGACCTCCTGCAGGGTCGGCCAGCCTTTCAAAGCGTATTTATGCAGGTCAACGAGGGGCAGCGCCAGTTCACCGCGAATATAATTGGTCCGGCCAATGGTAATGACCTGTGTGCCCTCCCTCCGAAACCGGGCGTTGATCGTGGTCGTCTTGACACCCAGCAACTGCGAGAGCTCGGGAACCGAAATCGTCGAGCCTTTGCACTTCTCAAGTTCCTCGACCGCTTTTTCGTAACCATCAGCGGTCGAGGCCGTATGTAACATTGTGGCAACCATGACAACTTGCTTTGCACGTCCACAGTACGCGCGTCCGGCAATCTGTGAAGTGTGCGTTTCACTGCACACCCCCTGTGTTTTTGGGTGCACAGCCCGAAGAAGTGCGGAGTGTGGAATGCGGAATGGGGAAGTCCAAAGGTGCATCTCACTTTCCTGCAACCTTGAACGAGCCAAAGAAGGACATTCATGGCGCTCCTACGGAGCTTGGCGTCCGTTCCGGGCCGTTGCTATAAACATGGCGCTCCGCTGGAGCTTGAAGACTGCGGCTCTTCTGCCAAAAGCTCCGTAGGAGCGCCATGTTTATAGTCACGGCCCGGGCAAAGAGATTCCCAAGCTCCGTAGGAGCGGCATGAACGGACGGCTTTGATCCATAAATCCTGCCGGGTGCAGCGAGGAAGCGAGAAGTCGCCCAAGTCCAAAATCCGCCACACGTTTCCTTTGCCGAGGCTCGCGTCAGGGGATATGGTACTTGTGTGCCTACGAAACGAGCGTTCATTCTCAGTCTGATCGTCTTTGCGTTTGGAGTCACCGCCCGGAAACATGCTTATGCTGAATCTCAAACCAACTCAATTGTGACCACTTCCATCCCAGAATCCTCATCGCCCCACGCGCACACGAACCGGCTTGCGCGCGAGAAGTCGCCGTATCTCCTGCAACACCAGCATAACCCGGTGAATTGGTTTGCCTGGGGTGACGAGGCTTTTGCCGCGGCGCGCAAGGAAAACAAGCCGGTTTTTCTGAGCATCGGCTATTCGACCTGCCATTGGTGCCATGTGATGGAACGCGAATCGTTCGAGAACGAAGCCGTCGCGCAATATCTCAACGAACATTTTGTGAGCATCAAAGTGGACCGCGAGGAGCGGCCGGATGTGGACAAAATCTACATGACCTTCGTGCAGTCCACCTCGGGCGGCGGCGGCTGGCCGTTGAATTGTTTTCTTACGCCCGGGTTGAAACCGTTTTTCGGCGGCACTTATTTTCCGCCCGAGAGCAAGTATGGCCGGCCCAGCTTTCTCGAGCTGT
>JAQGPB010000261.1 GCA_028293265.1 Pedosphaera sp.
CATATAAAAAGTAATTATTTTTTCTCTCAAATGGCCAAAAACAGACAGTTTGCCAGCCCTGCGCCCCTCGTCGTTTCCGGTCCAGTCAACCCTTCCGCGAGAAGGAGTTCCAACTCTAAAGGTCAAACCTTAAACTTTGAACCACCCCAAAACGGCGCGGAGTTTCGCACCAAATCTGTACGCCCTCCCTCAACCCTCAACCATCTCCGGGCGGAGTTTCCCGTTAAATCAGCCCTTGTCCCGGTCAAGGGCAGTGGGTCAGTTTGGCTGTAGCGGCGGTCTGTGACCGCCGAAAGCGACGCTTATTCGGCGTGGCGACAAAATAAAATCGGCAAACTGAGCCACTACCGAACCTTCCTTGGGTATTTGGGTATTTGGGTACTTGGGCCGCTCGCCCTTGACGAACCTCACGAACCGTTTCAGTATCCCTTCATGAACCGCAGAAAATTCCTCCAAGCCGGAGCGGCTGGGGTCGCGCTTTCCACCATCGGCAAATACAGCGGCTACGCCGCCGAGTTCGCCGACCAGAAAAAGCGCGTCGGACTCATCGGCTGCGGTTGGTATGGCAAGATTGATCTGTTCCGCCTCATCCAGGTCGCCCCGGTCAAGGTGGTGTCGTTGTGCGACGTGGACAAACACATGCTCACCGACGCCGCGGAAATGGTCTCGACCCGCCAGCTCTCCAAAAAAATCCCGCGCACCTACGGCGATTATCGCGAGATGCTCAAGGAAAAGGATCTCGACCTTGTGCTGGTTGCGACGCCCGACCATTGGCACGCGCTGACCATGATCGCCGCCGTCGAAGCGGGCGCGGACATTTATTGCCAGAAGCCGATCAGCGTGGATGTGATCGAAGGCCAGGCCATGCTCGCGGCCGCGCGCAGGCACCAGCGCGTCGTCCAAATCGGCACCCAACGCCGCAGCACGCCCCATCTCATCGAGGCGCGCGACAAAGTGATCAAGGCCGGCCTGCTTGGAAAAATTTCGCATGTCGAGATTTGTTGCTACTACCACATGCGCTCGGGCGACCGGTCGCCGGCTTCAGGCATGCCGCCCGAAAACCTCGATTACGAACTCTGGGCCGGGCCTGCGCCCAAGCCGCCGTTCCACAAAATCATGCACCCGCGCGGCTGGCGCGCCTTCATGGAATTCGGCAACGGCATCGTTGGCGACATGTGCGTCCACATGTTCGACATGACCCGTTGGATGCTCGATCTCGGCTGGCCCAGGCGCGTGAGTTCAAGTGGCGGAATTTTTATGGACAAGGAAAGCGTCGCGAATATTTCCGATACCCAAACCGCAACGTTCGAGTTTCCCGAACTCAACGTTGTATGGACGCACCGCACCTGGGGCGACTCGCCCGATCCGAAATATCCGTGGGCCGCGATTTTCTACGGCGAAAAAGGCACGCTCAAGGCGGGCGTGAACGGTTATGACTTTTACCCATCCGGCAAAACGGCCTCCACGCTCAAGGGCGAGCCTCTGCTCCAATACGACAAGTTTCCCGAGGATCAGACAGAAAAAGATTTGGAGCGCCCCGTCGCCTCCGCCGTGCGCTGGCACATGCAGGACCTGCTCAAAAACATCGGGTCACGCGGCAAGCCCGTCGCGGACATCGAACAAGGATACATCTCCACCGCGAGCTGCATCCTGGCAAATCTCGCGATGGAAACCGGCCGCACCCTCGCCTGGGACGAATCCAAAGGCCGGATCATCGGCGATGATGAAGCCAATCAATTGCTGAAACGGCCCTATCGCGCGCCATGGCAGCATCCAGAAGCATAAACCCCGGCTCAGCAAGCAGGGCAGGGGAATGTCCGTCGCGCGCCGCGCATCAATGCTTGAAATTTCTGTCAGCCTGCGGCCTACATCCAAATAAGCTTCTCACCAAGTTCCGCGCTCCCGGCTTGTGGGTATATTCACTACAAAAGAAAGTGAATCTGTGATTGCGAACATTATTGAAGCCGACCAGGGTGAATCCTTCGCCGCCAGCATCAAGGTCAAGACCGAAAACACCCTGCGCATATTGATCGTTGACGACCACGCCATCGTGCGGCATGGACTGAAATTTCTCCTGCTCAATGAATTCAAATCCGCCGTCATCGCCGAAGCTGAGAACGGCGACAAAGCCGTTGAACTCGTTCGCAAACACGCCTGGGACATTGTGGTGCTGGACCTTTCCCTGCCCGGCTGCAGCGGACTGGACATCCTCAAGCGCATGATCGCACTGCGCCCGGGCATGGCGGTGCTGGTGCTCAGCATGTATTCCGAGGATCAATACGCCATTCGTGTCCTCAAGGAAGGCGCGGCTGGATACCTTTCCAAGGAATGCGGAGGCGAGGAAATCATCCACGTGATCAAAAAGGCCCTCGCCGGCCAGAAACATATCAGCAGTTCGCTCGCCGAAAAGCTGGCCCTCAATCTCGGCAATTGCCGCCAAGGCAAGCCCCATGAAACCCTTTCCTCCCGCGAAGACCAGGTCCTGCGCCTGATCGGCGCCGGCAAAAGCATCAAGGAAATCGGCTTCGAACTCGGCCTGAGCAACCGCACCGTCAGCACCTACCGGACCCGGCTCCTTGGAAAAATGAACCTCGGCACCAACGCGGACCTCATCCGCTATGCACTTTTCAACCAGCTTGTGGATTAAATATACTTGCCGATAGCTCTTGCTATCTGGCCGGAACCGGTTACACTTCCTCTGTCCGTTTGATAGCTTGTCTCTTCAAGGCATGGTGAATCTTCAAGTGAACTTTGTTCAGTGATGATTTTAAACCCGGCGTTCGGGAACAGTCTGTAGAAGGTAACGGTTAGTCGGACAGTAAAACATCATATGAGCAATAAATTATTTGTCGGGAATCTTTCCTTCGACACCACTGAAAATGACCTCCAAGACGCGTTCGCCGCGCATGGCACGGTCACCGAAACCAACATGATGATGGATCGCGCAACCGGCCGCCCCCGCGGCTTTGGTTTCGTCACCATGAGCACGGCCGAAGAGGCGCAGAAAGCCATCGACGCCCTGAACGGCAAGGAATTGGGCGGTCGCGCCCTCACGGTCAACGTTGCCAAGCCGCGTGAAGAACGCGCGCCCGGTGGCGGCGGCGGCGGTGGTCGTGGCTACGGTGGCGGCGGCGGCGGTGGTCGTGGCGGCAGTCGCGATCGCTATTAATCAGTTTGAAATTTCCAAGCGAGGTTCGGTGAAAGCCGGACCTCGCCTTTTATTTTTCGGTCCATCCCAATTGCCGGTCTGCCACCCATGAAAGAACAACACATAGAAGTCGAAGGCCGCGTCACGATCGTACTGCCAGGCACGATGTTTCGCGTCGAACTGGACAACAAGCACCTCGTGCTGGCCACCATTTGCGGCAAGATGCGCAAACGCTGGGTGCGCCTCACCGTCGGCGACCGGGTAAAAATGGAGATGTCGCCCTATGACCTTGAAAAGGCCCGCATCACTTGGCGGTTGAAATAATCATTCGCGCGGCAATCGGCTGCGCCAACACGCCGCCGGTTTGACTTTCAAATAATCTCTAAGCGGCACCTTGAACCAGAAGCTGAAGAAAGAGCGGAGAGGCCAATCGTATTGAAGTCGAAATGAAGTCGATTGAAGAAGAAAAAATGGTGCGCGCTGCAGGTTTCGAACCTGCGACCCCTACCGTGTGAAGGTAATGCTCTACCACTGAGCTAAGCGCGCTGCCCATTCCGACGTCTGTAACTGCGTTGACGTCAGTCGAATAGTTTTTAATGTTCCATCCGGCAGTGGAGATTTGCAAGCCGGAAATTTTCACAAAGTCCGGGCGTCCGGGCGCACTTCCAATCAGGGACATTTTTGGCTGGCATTCATCAGCAAGCCGCACCATGTTTACGGCTCGGTCGCCCGCAAAGCGAAAGTCCTCCCGTCCGCGAAAGGTCAATGCCTTCGCGGCGGAAACCCAAGCTCCCCTTTAACGGTCAAGCGTCGGCGGCCAATTGATTTAATGCTTACAATTCGCGATCTAAAGATGTCCATGGGCGCTCGAATATTGTTCGAAAACGCCGCCATGCAGGTCAATTACGGCGACCGCGTTGCCCTGGTCGGCCCCAATGGCGCCGGCAAATCCACGCTGTTCTCGATCATCCTCAAACGGACAGAGCCGGATGAGGGCACCGTTCAGCGCGATGAGTGGACGATGGTGGGCTACCTGCCGCAGGAGGGCGAAGCCGTCGGCGGGGAAACAGTGATGGAAATTGCCACCGGCAAGGCGGGCGAAGTGCCCAGGTTGGAAAAACGGCTGCACGAACTCGAGGCCGCGGGTGATGTCGCGAGCCCGGAATACCTCGAAACGCATGCCAAGCATGACGCGTTGAACGACCCGCAGGTGGCGGCCAAGGCGAAAAAGATGCTGATGGGCCTGGGTTATCGTGAAACGGATTTTGACCGGCCCGCGAAGGAAATGAGCGGCGGCTGGGTGATGCGCGCGCACCTGGCCCGTCTGCTGGTGATGGAGCCGGATTTGCTTCTGCTCGATGAACCGACCAATCATCTTGACCTGCTGGCGCTGCTTTGGCTGCAGAATTACCTCAAAAATTATTCTGGCGCCGTCCTCATGATTTCGCATGACCGCCAGTTCATGGACGAGACCGTCACGCAGGTGTATGAGATCGCGGAGAAGAAGCTGATTGCCTATGCGGGCAACTATTCCGACTTCCTGCGGCAACGCGAGGCCAATTACGAAAACCAGGTGGCGGCCTATAAAAATCAGCAGAAGGAAATTGCCGCGCTCCAGGAATTCGCCGACCGCTTTCGCGCCATTCCCTCCAAGGCCTCGCAGGCGATGAGCAAGCTCAAGCAGATCGAGCGG
>JAQGPB010000643.1 GCA_028293265.1 Pedosphaera sp.
TTTTTTCCTGGCTGTTTAACTTCCGCCGTCTGGTCGTGCGCTATGAGTACCATGCAGAGAATTTTCAGGGCTTAGTCCATCTGGCTGCGGCAGTTATACTCTTGAGGTATTTATGAGATGTGTTCTAGGCTGACCGTCCCACTTCAACTGCGAGCAGATGCCGTAATGGACGGCTAAAGGACGGATTTTGTCCAGTTTTCGGGGATAAATGCCTCTTTTCGGACCAAAAGGGCGCTGGCTGGCAGGGGAAGATTCGAATCTACCTGTAAAAAATAATGTATTTTGTTATTGCAAACAATTTGCAATAACAATATTTTCGCCGAAGTGATGAAGAAAAAGCTTAAGTCTTGCTATCGTGAGGACGATTGATTAAGTAAAAACCGATCTCCGAACGTGAGCGCAATTTTGAAACAGAAGCAGTCCAGGAAAGCGGCTTTGGCTTTTTTGCTAAGCGGCCTGGTTCTGTTCGTTTCCCTTCTCAGTGCCAGCCCTGCGGTCCACAAGTTCCTTCACCCGGATGCCGACGCGCCGGGTCATCAGTGTAGCGTAACGCTGTTTGCGAAAGGTCTGGTTGCCGCGCCGGACGTAGCCCCGATATTTGTCGGTGCCGTGATTCTCTTTGGGGGCATCGCCTTGCTTGCCGAATCATTCGTATTCCTTCTGGCAGATTACCGTTTCTCCCGTGGCCGCGCACCGCCTGTTTCCCGCCTTGGCTAGTTCGTCCGTTCGTTTTCTTAATCCCATTTGATAGTTGTAACTGGTGCAATGCCTTGTGGCGCTGCTCCAAGCCCGTGAAGGAACCAGAATTTTAACCAGAATAACTTGAACCATTTGACCAAAAGCATGAAAGCAAATCTTAAGCAGTCACGGAATCCGTCTGTCCGGCTCCATGTTCCATATGCCAAACAACACGCCTATTGGGCCGCCATCGGGCTGGCTTCGCTGGCCTGCGGCGGCCTGGCTCGCGCGCAAACCACCAATGCGCCGGCTTCCGGCAGTCCAACCAATACAACCAAATTGCAGGAGACAACTGTTGTCGGCAAGCTGGACGTGGCCCGCAGTCAAATCCTGCCCGATTTGGGCGCGTCGTCGTACACGATCACGTCGGAGCATATCGAGAGCATTCCCGGCGGAGAAAATGCGCCGTTCAACCAAATTCTTTTGCGCGCCCCGGGCGTAGCGCAGGATTCGGCGGTGAACGGCGATTTGCATGTGCGCGGCGAGCACGCGAACCTGCAATACCGCATCAACGATGTATTGTTGCCGGAAGGCATCTCAGGGTTTGGATTGGAACTGGACCCGCGTTTCGTGGACAGTGTGAAATTAATCACCGGCGCGCTTCCCGCGCAATATGGCTTCCGCACCGCCGGCATCGTGGACATCACGACCAAGAGCGGCGCGTTTGTGAACGGCGGCGAGGGCGAGGTTTACGGCGGCAGCTACGACACCATCCGCCCCAGCTTTGAATACGCCGGCTCGACCAACAACTTCAGTTACTACGTTGACGGCAGTTTCGAGCACACTTCGCTGGGCCTCGAACTCCCGACGTCCAGCCACGATGCCATCCACGACAAGTCGGACCAGGGCAAGCTTTTTTCCTACATGTCCTATATTCTGGACGACACCAGCCGGTTGACGCTGATGCTCAGCGCGTCCGACAGCAATTTTCAGGTTCCAAACGCACCAGGAAATACCACGCCGGCTTTTGCCACTGCGCCGGGGCAGCCGGCAACTCTCGACTCCGCCAACGTGAATGAAAACCAGAAAGAGCAGAATTATTACGTCGCCCTGACCTATCAAAAATCGGCCGGTGATTTGAACTTGCAGGTATCCGCAATTGGCCGGAGCAGCAGCGTGCATTTCATACCTGACCAAGTTGGCGACCTGTATTTCAATGGCGTGGCTAGCGATGTGGATCGCAAGCTGACTTCAGGCGGTTTGCAGGCGGACGCCAGCTATCAACTCGGCGAAAACCACACGCTGCGCGGGGGCGCGCTGTTCATCGGCGAAACCGTGGCGGCCAATACGAGCACGACGGTATTTCCCGTGGATACACTCGGAAATGTGACTGGGCCGGCATTTCCCATTCAGGACAATCACAATCTCTACGGTTTGTTCACCGGCATCTATTTGCAGGATGAATGGAAAATTTTCCCCAAGGTAACGATCAATTACGGCGCGCGTTTCGACGTTTTTAATTCATCGTTCGACAACGAAAATCAGCTCAGCCCGCGTGTCAACCTCGTTTACAAACCGTGGGACGCGACGACGATGCATGCGGGATATGCGCGCTACTTCACGCCGCCGCCGGTGGAAAACGTTTCCGGCAGCGATGTGGCGCTGTTCAACGGCACGTCGAACCAATCTGCCGTGCAGCAGGATGACCATGTCAAAGCCGAACGCGCCGATTATTTCGATGTCGGCATCAACCAGGAGATTGCAACCGGGTTCACCGTGGGCGTGGACGGCTATTACAAACATGCCAAAAATCAACTCGACGACGGGCTGTTCGGCCAGTCACTGATCCTTTCGGCCTTCAACTATGCCCAGGGACAAGTCGAAGGCGTGGAGTTCACGGGCAACTATACGAAGGGGGGCTTTTCCACGTATGCAAACGTCGCCATTGGCGATGCGTTGGGGAAACAAATCAACTCTTCTCAATTCCTGTTTGATCCGGCCAAGCTGGCCTTTACCCAGAATGAGTATGTTCACCTCGATCATTTGCAAACCGTGTCCGGCTCCTTCGGCACGTCTTATCTGTGGAAGGAAAGCAAGAACGCCAGCCTGCTGGCTTTTGTGGATGCCATTTATGGCACCGGCTTGCGGTCGGATTTGACGACGGCAAGCGGCACCATTCCCAACGGCGCGGAATTGCCGGATTATTACTCGGTGAACGTGGGTTTGGAACAACGCTTCAAGGTCGGCAAGCAAAATTTTTTGAAGGCCCGTCTGGATGTGGTGAATCTTACGGACCGGAGCTATGTCTTGCGCAATGGCACTGGCATCGGAGTTGGCGCACCACAATTCGGCCAGCGCAGATCGTTTTATGGGACTCTTGGTTTCCAGTTCTGAAAGACTATTCGACATGCAGGGAAATCGCCGCGCGGTGTCCCTGCTCAAATGAATCGCGTAAACATGAGGCTAGAAACGACGAATATGAAACTCGCAGCGGATAGAATGAACAGGCGAATCAACGCTTAATGACATAACAGACGATGGATGCCAGCCAGAGATATGCCGGTCATAAGTTGAAATCAGAACTGGCCCGGTACTGCCTGCCCGGCGCCAAGCGCGACTCGAACCGCAAGCTGGCCTGGGTGAATTCGATTTGCATTTTGTTCCTGCTCATTGGCATTGCCGGATCAAAGCCGGCGACCATCAACATCAAGACGCCGCCACCCATCGAGGAAGTCATCCCGACCATCATCGAACCGCTCCCGCCGCCGCCCACCCGGATTGAGGCGCAGCAAAATCCGGAACCCACTGATCAGGCAAAGCCCGAGGCGCCCGCAGTCGTGGTGGTAACACCGGAATCGCCCGCGATCAATTTTTCCGTTCCCACTATTGGCAGGCTCGTCGTGCCGAACGCCATCGCCACCGCGCCGCCGGCCAATCCACTCAGACCGCTCACGCCTGCCCGCAATGACCCAACTTCCATCGGCGACACCGGCAAGGGTGGCGACCGTCCGAAGCCTGATAGATACCCTGAACTTGCAAGAAAACTTCATCAAGAAGGCGTCGTTACGCTCCTTCTTACGGTGGATGAACGCGGGCTCATCACCGAAATCAAGGTTGCGGCATCTTCC
>JAQGPB010000285.1 GCA_028293265.1 Pedosphaera sp.
AGATTCGCCGCCGCCATGTAATTGCTGCCGCCGCCGTATTTCGCCAGGATGGTCTCCGGTCCGACGTTGGTCGCCACGCGCAGCGCAAGATCGAAACTTCCAAGTATGGCCATTTCGCTGTAGATCAAACCGTCCGGGCCGCTGGCGACTTGCTGGGTTTGCGCCTCTGGATTGTTGATTACGACGCTGTTATTTTCGTGAATGGCTTTGATCAGAATTTCGGCGCTGGATATATACAGAGTGGGACGGGTGAAGAATATCACCCCCGCGCCAATCAGGCCGCAGATGGACAGAACGCTGATCTTCCATTTGTGCCGGAACAGCACATAGTAAATGTCGGACACGTCCAAGCCTCCCTGGGAGTGCTGAGTGCCTGGCTTTTTATTGTTCATAAAATTTTAATTTTCCCGCCGAAAGCAAACCCAGGGCAAAATCGTCTGCCGCTTCAATGCCAGGTTGCGTGCTCAAATGTTGTCAGGTTTTTAAAAACTCCATCGTCAGGCCCAGTGACGGTATAAGGCCGCGCCGACCATCTTCGACAAGAAAATCGGCATTGCGTTGAAAATTCGGTTGTGCCACCCCGAGGACTCGTCTTTGTCCGTCAGAAAACGATCGCCCGCCAGGTCATATTTCACGTACTCCGTGCGTTCCTCGCGCGCGCCCCAGCCCAGCTTGAACCGGCGCAACCCGTCGTTGCCTTGCGAGGTCCTGCCCAGGTGCAAGGTGTCGAAACCTTTTTGCGCGTGCCACTTGATCGCTTCCCACATGACCAAATTGTTGCCGCGCAAATGCTGCCAGGCCTCGTCGGAAGCACCATACTTGTATATCGCCTGCCGGCCCAGATTAAAATACACCGCCCCGGCCACCGGAATGCCCTGATGACGCGCCAACACTACCATGCCCAGCTTCCGGGAAATCACGTGCCGGTGTATGTTCTGAAAAAAAACAAACGGTTGCGGCGGCATCCCATGCTTCTTGCGCGTCTGGCACAGCAATCCATAAAAAACCTTCACCGCTGCGAGCGTGTCGGTCACTTCCACAGTCACACCTTCCTTCTCCGCCTTGCGGATGGCTCGCCTTACCGATGAATCCACGCGCCCAAAAAGCTGCGCCTCATCGCCCGCCAGCTCCAATATATGGCTGTAAAACGCCAGCGAAGCGGGAACATCGCCCAGCAATTTCCGTCCGCCCCGGAACTCGACATGCTTCCACCGCCTTGCCCGCCCCAGTGCCAGCACGCTTGGAATGAGGCTTTGCAACGTCGCCCCCTCCGTCTGCAAAGGCTCGCACTCATCCGTGAACGGCAGCGCGACACCGCGGCGGCCGGTCAGCCAACTGTTCACTTCCATCACCGGCAGCAGCGCCCGCAACGCATCCGCCTCCCGGATGGCAAAATAATGCGGCGTGTACCCGTAGCTGTCCGCCAATACAGCCGCCCAGGCCGCGCTCTGAAAAAAAGAACCACGCGGATGCCTCGCCAGCACCGCGTCCCAATCCGGTTGTCCGACCGGATTGACACATTCCACGGCGCGGTTTATCGGCGCACCGTCCGCCAAAGTTGACGACATGACATTGGTGATGAACGCCCGGGACGACGCGGTTATGGGAACAGCGGTCACTGCTTTATGGCCTGAGGCTAAAGCCTCGCCATCGTGGCTTCGGCCATGACCGACCGCACGCCGTTCGCCCGCGAGGATTTCACGACGCGCGCCGGGTTGCCCGCGACAATCGCGCCGGGCGGCACATCCTTGGTCACCACGCTGCCCGCGCCAATCAAAGCATTCTCCCCCACCGTGATGCCGCAAAGCAACGTCGCGCCGGAACCGATGGACGCGCCGCGCTTCACCACCGTATTCACGCAGGCCCAATCCGCCTCCGTCTGCAACTGGCCATTGCCGTTGGTCGCGCGCGGATGACGGTCATTGATGAAGGTGACGTTATGGCCGATGAACACCTCATCCTCCAGCGTCACGCCCTCGCAGATGAAGGTGTGGCTGGAAATCTTGCAGGCATTGCCGATCTTCGCCCCTTTTTGAATCTCGACGAATGTCCCAATTTTCACGTCATCGCCGATTTCACAGCCATAAAGATTGGTGAAGGCGTAGATGCGGACGTTCCGGCCCAGCTTGACGTCGGGCGCGATGCGTTGAAAGGATTCAGGTGCTGAACTCATAAGCCGTAACGCAACTTATCGCCCGTTCACCGGAAGTTTCGTGGTGGCTGGGCGCGCGGACTTCTTTCTGGAGGCCGCGGCGCCATTCCGAAGCGGCGCGGGGGCGAAAGCCACCTTCACCGACAGATCGCCGTTTTGCTTCGGAACCAAATCCACCGGCCCGCCGCCGCGCTTGAGCGATTCCGAGGAAGCCTCCAAGATGCGCACCAATTCCAACCCGCGCTGGCCGCTGGTCAGGGGCGTTGTGCCGTGTTTGATGCAATCCAGGAAATGCTGGCATTCGATCTTGAGCGGCTCCTCCTGCTTCAGATACGGCGCATACACGTCGCCATAATGATAAGCATAATGGAACTCGGCGAACGTGTCGTAATGCGGCGGACGTTCCACGCGGGCGTCAAATATCTTGATCTTCTCCTGTTGCATCACGTCATCATAAACAATCATCCGCTTGCTCCCGACGATGGTCATTTCGCGGACCTTCCTCGGATCCAGCCAGCTGCTGTGAATGATGGCCGTGCGCTGCTTGTCAAAACTCAGGCACATCGTCGTCACATCCTCGATGCCCGGCGTGATATGCGCGCTGCCACGGCAATTGATCGTCACCGGTTGCTCCCCCATGATGTGCTGGATGATGGAAATGTCATGCGGCGCGAGGTCCCACGCCACGTTGATGTCCTTCTGGAACAAACCCAGGTTCAGACGGCGCGCGGAAATATAGCGGATCTCCCCGGCATCGCCGCTGTCCACGATTTCCTTGATCTTCCGCACCGCTGGCGAATAAAGAAACGTATGCCCCGTCATCAGCACCACGCCCTTGCGTCGTGCGATGTCAATCAGCTCCTCGCATTGCTCGGAGGACGCCGCCATCGGTTTCTCGATGAACGTGTGCTTGCCCGCCAGCAATGCCGCCTTCGCCATCGGAAAATGCAGCCTCACCGCCGTGGCGATCACCACCGCGTCCAGGCCCGCTCCGTTCAGCACATGGCTGAAATCCGTCGCGCCTTCAACCTCCGGATAAAGCGACGTAAGATGTTTCAGGCGCGACTCGCTCAGATCGCACATCATCCTGAGATGGCAATCGGGCAACGCCCTGAAATTGCGCACCAGGTTGGGACCCCAGTAGCCTAATCCGACGACTCCGACTTTTACCTGTTTGCTCATAGTGCCTCCTGATTTTTAGTTTGTCCGGTCATTTTGAATGATGTTGTTGAA
>JAQGPB010000296.1 GCA_028293265.1 Pedosphaera sp.
ATTCGTATAATCATGCCGCGTGCGAGGTGTGACATGACGACCATGCTCTCCGAACACTCCATAACTGGCACCACCGTCCGGGTCAGGGAACCGCTTTCCTGGGCGGTGGTAAACAAAGGCGCTGACCAGCAAAAAGTCCTCGTCACGGGCAAGGTTATTACCGAATGACATTCCATGGATTCCAAAACGATGCTCATCGAGCCCAAGGTGGGTGGCAACGCGCCAGCAGCCGCCCAGGCAGCCCCGGCTGCGTCCAAATTCATCCGCAGGCTTGATCACCCTTACTTCGAATTGCGCACGCCGGACGCGCAATCCAACTCCTATGTTGAGGGCAACTCCCTCAAGATGATCACCGCCGAGCAGGAAAAGCTGCAGGTGTTTCTGGCTGACGCCAAGATTGTGGTGGACCAGGCCACGAGTCCGCGCAAACGCGCCATCCAATATAAGATCGAGCCGGAAAAGTACAAGAACATCCGGACCATGGACGCCATTCCGCCCAGCGAGTTTGCGGCGTTCGAGGAGGCGGCCAAGGACTTTTATGACAAGGCTTCGCCCGACCGGAAAGATGTCCATCCCTACGAAACTTTTCTGCGGCTGAATTTCAAGCTGCCCGATCCCGACCGTGAACCCGACGCGTATCTGGTGTACGGGGAGGATTTCGAGCGGCGGCTGCTGATTTTGTGGGGCTGCGAGAAGATAAAGGATACGGCGCTGCCGCTGGCCAGGCATGGGGTCGTGCGTCCGCGCAAGAACGAGGAAACGGTGGCGGATAAATTGCGCCGCAAAATCATCGGCTGGGACCAGATGCAGAAGGACGCCCTGCTGCTGCTGGCCAAAACCCGCGAGCCGCTGCTGCGCTTTCTCGGCGAGCCGGTTTACGATGAACAGGGCGTGCTCAAAGGGGTCAAGATTGGCGAAGTCGCCCTGCCCGCAGCCAAGACCCGTCCGCTCCGTTATTTGCTGCCGCCGGAGATGAAGCAGTTTTACAAGGCGTGCCGGGATTTTTATGCGCGCGCCGCCACGGCCGCTTCGCCCTACGAAAAAGAACTGCGCAAGAATTTCCAACTGCCCGATCCGGACCAGATGCCGGAGGCGTTTCGCGTCCACGGACCGGTCAACAGTCCCCGGCTCATCGTGCTTTGCGGTGCCAAGACCCCGCGCGAACAAACCATCTGGCTGACGCCGATGCCGGAAATCAACATCCCGCCGATGCCGCCCGTCTCGCCCGAGGAGGAATTGCTCGGCCATAAGCCCGTTCCGCCACCCACGCTGACGGACAAGCTGTATCGCAAGACCATTCCCTTCGCCAAGATTTTCACCGTGGCTGGCGCCATTGTCGCCACGCCCTTGCTGCTCGCGTTCCTCGCCTGGGTGGCGCTGGACAAGTCACCGCCCAGGCCGCTCAGGGAAATCGTTCCCGGTGCTGACACGACGTCAATTCTGGTTCGTTTCAACAAGGCCCTCGATCCCGACTCGATTCCCAAGGCTGCCGCCTTGATTCCGAAATCGTTTGTGCTGATGGAGTCCAACGCCGGGCCGGTCACGGTCTTGTCCGCCACCTTGAACACCGCCGGCCCGTTTAAAAACCGCGAGCTTAAAATCGTCGCCAACGCGCCTTTCACCGACGGCACCGGCTACCGCATTTCCATCAATGGCCTGAAGGACCGCAGGTTGATGCATAACCAGATGACCAAGGCGGCTCCGGTCGGTTTCGTTTATCAGGACGACAAGCCTCCCGTGCTCGGAATGCCTTCGGGCGATGGTGAAACCCTGGGCCATCTCGTGCTGCCCTTCAGCAAATTCATGGACGCGGCTTCCATCGGCGAGGTCGCGAATTATTCCATTGACGGCTCCAATTTCAAAGTGACCAGCGCGTCGCTGGATGACGACAAAAAATCAGTCATTCTCAATGTTTCGCCCGACATGCCGCTCAAGAGCGAGCATACGTTGCTCGTCAGAAATGTGAAAGACACCTCCAAGCTTGGCAACAAACTCGATCCCGACCCGACCAGCGTGGACTTTCGGTTTGTTGACACCATGCCGCCCAAGCTGAGGAAAGTCGCGGCGGAGGAACAGAACAAGGTGGTGCTGGAATTCAACGAGAAATTGAATCCCGCCACCGTCACGAACCTGGCGAACTACTCGCTCACCACTCAAAAGGACAACGCAAAAATCGAGGTTTATCAGGCCCAGCTCATTGATCCCAAAAAGATTGCCATCTTCACCGCGCCGCTTCACAAGGACAACGATTACAATCTGGCCGTCGAGAAAATTGGCGATGTTGCCGATCCTCCCAACCTCATGATCGAGCCGGCGCGCCAGACGTTTAAACTTTCCCCCGACCGGGAAAACCGTTTCGCCCCGCACATCGAGTCCCTCAGCCATCAGCCGGATCGCACCAAGGTCATCGTGGATTTTGGCGTGACCAACCGCCTGCGGCCCGACCTTAACTTTGCCCGCAACGCCTTCTCCTTGAAACTGCTGGTCAATGATCGGGAAGCGGATTTCAGTTCCACCATCATCTCGGTGACCGACCCGGCCGTGGCCGATTACCCGCCTGGATTGGAACGCGTGTCGCTGCTCCTTTCCAGTCCGCTCGAAAAGGGCCAGACCTACCGGGTTTCGGTAAAAGGTTTGCAGGACATCTGGGGACATACGAACTCCGTCAGCGATCAGGCGCTGCCGGTGAAGGGATTCTACGTTGATCTCGAACAGCGCGGCATCAAATTCACGGACAAAAGCAGGCGCGCCATCCGGCTGGCCCTCAACTGGCAGATAGACAATGCCAGCCTCGTCCCGCAAAATTTCAAAATCGCCGGGCGCCGGGTCCTCGACGTCTCGCGCGGGGAAAACGAGTACACCCTCGTCCTGCACCTCGACGGCCCCGTCTCCGCGGATCGTTTCACGATTTCCTGCAACAGCCTCCGCATGGCCGGCAGCCATCTTGAATCGCCGCGCAGAGATTTCGACGGCCCGGATCGCGAGAAATAATCCGGGCTGATGCGGTCGGAAATAGGGGCCGCGCCTGAGGCGGTGCGGTGCCAAAGCGGCAGCACTCTGCCGCTTTTTCTCATACCCAATACGCCCCGCTTGCAAGCTCCATGGAGAGCGCCGGTGTGAGTGGAACCCGCGCCCACCTGGACAGGCTCTTGTCAAGGGTTCAGCGTTTTGCCGGCGGCAAAATCTTGCACAAATTCCATCAGTTCTTTTTCATTCAAATCCGAAACCGCCCAAAACGTCATGCCTGAGTCTGACCAATGGATCAGATGGTAACCCTGGATGGGCGTGAGCGGGGCGGGGTTCGAGTCCGCTTCTTTTGCGGGCCAGATGAAAAGGTTGATCACGTGCTTGCGGTGTTGAAAGACGAGCGCGGCCACGCTGCGCCCGTCAAGATAATCAAGCCTGCCGCCGGCGAGCGGGAACTCCTGCGCCGCCAGATCTTTGATCGGAGGCGAAAAATCAACTTTGCCGTTGAACCACGGTTTGACGGTGTGCTGGTCGGTTGACACGACATCCAGCAAATGGTTGGGCATCAATGAACGGACGTGACTGGAAACAATTTCCCGCGTGAGCCGTTGCTGCGCCGAGGGACGGGTCATCGTCACGGTCAACAGCAGCGCCAGGCAAACCGCGGCCATGCCGGTGGACGCGGCGGTCAGCCAGTTCCAATTCCAAAAATTCCACCAGGGCTCGGTTTTGATTTGCGAATGCAATTCAGCCTTTATGCGCCGGCGCAGTTCTGCGGGCGCGGCGGAGAAAAGCGAATCCTGCTTCAGCGCCTTTTTCAAACTCTGCGCATTGCGCAATGCCAGCGCGCAGGCGGGGCAGTCGTGGATATGTTTTTCCAGATCCAGAACTCCGGCGGCTTCCAGTTCGCCGTCGGCGTAGGGATTTATCAGCGGTCTGGCTTGCTGGCAGTTCATGCTTGGCCTCCGGGTTGGTATTCGCTGGCGAGGCGTTTTTGCAGTTGCTTCCGCGCGCGCGCAAGGCGCGACATGACCGTCCCGATCGGCACGTCGGACAAGTCGGCTATTTCTTTGTAACTGAATCCTTCCATCTCGCGTAAAACCACAATTTCCCGGAATTCGACCGGCAGTTCTTCAATCGCGCGCCGGACGGTTTCCGCGTCCGCAACCCGCAGATTGAGCGCGTCCGCGTTCGTGGCGGTGTCCTCCACCGCCATCGCTTCGTCGCCCAGTTCGCCCGCCATTTCCGGCCGGCGGTTCTTCTGCAGCCAGTTGTAAAATGTATTGCGCACAATCGTCAGCAGCCATGCGCGGGGATTTTCGCCGCGAAAATTGCCGAAAAATTTGAACGCCCGCAAACTGGCTTCCTGCGCCACATCCTGCGCGTCGTGGTCGTTGCCGGCGAGCCAGCGCGCGAGATTGTAAGCCGCGTCCAGATGCGGCAGCACCGTCTGCTCAAATAATTTCAATCGTTCGCGTTCGTCCACCAAATCCAGTTTTTGCCTGTCCCATCATATTGCAAGACCATTTTTCGGGGGATTTTATTCCCGCAAATTTATTTTATCTTCCGGGAATAATGGCGGGACGGACGCGGTCTGGATGTTTGAAAGATGAAAAAGACCATCAAATGCGCGCCCTGGGCTTCCAAAAGATTTGTTCCGGAAATTTCATTTTCGTTTCCGGGAATAAATGCGCTTCAACTGCGGTCTGGAAAATCGAACAGGTTTGAATCTTATGAAAAACAACAACAACAAACAATACACCAAGCTGACTGAAGTCCGCTATCTGGCGGCGGAGGCCGATCACATTGACCATAACATTGAAAACGACGGCGTGGACCGCCGTGGTTTTCTAAAATGCATGGCCTGGGCCGGCACGGGGATGCTGTGGACCGTCGGCGGCGGCGTGCTCACTTCAAAAATTTTGAGCCCCATCAGCGCCGCGGCCGTGGAGAGCCCCACGATGGGAGATTTCAACTTCGTGCAGATCAGCGACAGCCACATCGGTTTCAACAAGCCGGCCAACCCGGATGTTGCCGGCACGCTCAAGCAGGCCATCGCCAAAATCAACGCCCTGCCCACCGTGCCGGATTTTATTTTGCACACCGGCGATCTGTCGCATCTTTCCGAGCCGGCGGAATTCGACGCGCTCGATCAGCTCCTCAAGTCCACGAAGGCC
>JAQGPB010000332.1 GCA_028293265.1 Pedosphaera sp.
CAACTGGCTCAAGCCGGGCGGAGAGCTTTTTTTCAACGTGGTGGGAGTGGGGACGATGCCGTTGTCCCGGCGGCTCCGAAGAAGCGCACGCAGGCTGATTTACCCATGGCTGCCGACGCCATTGAAGAACCGGCTGGATGCGAGGGAAACCGGGGTGCGCTTTTTTGGACTCGGGAAAAAAGAATTGGCGCGAATCATGCGCTCGAGTCACTTTGACGATTTCTCGGTTTCATCCCACGCCTGTAACACGCAGTTGTGGCGGGGCGTTCATCTGGATTGTCGCGCGTCCAAACCGCTAACAGCCCGTCAGTCCGTCAACGGAGCGCAGGTCTCCGACCCGCAGCAACTCCCTTGCTGAGGGAGACATGGAACTATACCGGGAGCGTCCTGTTTTCAGACGTGCTGCTGGTCACAGACCCGCGCTCTGCTGAATACCGCTTTCCGGCCGCTTTCACGTTGGTCGGCACCTGCAACCTGCGCTCAAATTGACCGTCGCCCCGGCAATCATCTTGCCATCCACAACTTGCTCATTACACTGCGCGCGCGATGTTGAATTTGAACACACTGAACCCGCAGCAAAGGCTGGCCGTCGAAACAATTCAAGGCCCGGTTTTGATCCTCGCCGGGGCGGGGACCGGCAAGACCCGCGTCATCACTTTTCGCATCGCGCACATGGTGGAAAAAGGGATTGCTCCGGGCAACATCCTGGGCGTCACCTTCACCAACAAGGCTGCCCGCGAAATGCAGGAGCGCGTCGCCAAGCTCCTCCCCCGCCCCGTCAAAGGCCCCGATGGCGAACGCCCCGAACGCCAGACCATCTGCACTTTTCATTCGCTGTGCGTCCGCATTTTGCGCCAGCACATCGAACGGCTTGGTTACAAGAAAAATTTCGTCATCTACGATGAGTCCGAACAGCTCGGCGCGGTCAAGAAAATCCTGAGCCACATTTCCGACAAGGCCCAAAAGACCGATCCCGCCGCCATCTTGGGCTTGCTCAGCCGTTACAAGAATGGAGGCGCGAAGTCCGCCGCCTTTGCCGACCCGAACGTGGCCGCCCTGGCCGAGCATGTGCGGCTGCGCTACGAATCCGCCTTGCGCGCCTGCAATGCCGTTGATTTCGATGACTTGATTTTGCTGACGCTCCGGCTTTTTGCCGAGCATCCCGACTGCCTCGAAGCCTGCCGCGCCAAATATCGTTACGTGATGGTGGACGAATATCAGGACACCAACGCATCGCAGTTCAATCTCGTGAATGCCCTGACCCGCGAACATCGCAACCTCTGCGTGGTCGGCGATGACGACCAGAGCATTTACGGCTGGCGCGGAGCGGAGATTGCCAACCTGCTCGACATGGAAAAGCATTATCCGACGGTGAAAGTCATCAAGCTCGAACAAAACTACCGTTCCACCACCACGATTTTGCAGGCCGCCAATGCCGTGATCAAACACAACGTCCGCCGGCGCGGAAAACAGTTGTGGTCGCAGAAAGGCCAGGGAGAAAAAATCACGCTGCATATTTTTTCCGACGACGAAGCGGAAGCGCGCACGGTCGTGGAATTGATTGAGTATGCCCGCATGGCCGACCGCGTTCCGTGGGCGGAACAGGCGATTTTGTTTCGCACCAACATTCAATCGCGGCCCATGGAAACGGCGCTGCGCAAAGCCAGCGTGCGCTATCATTTGATCGGCGGCCAAAGCTATTTTGACCGGCGCGAAATCAAGGACCTGCTCGCCTATCTCAAGGTATTCATCAACCCGCATGACGACATCAGCCTCCTGCGCATCGCAAATGTCCCGGCGCGCGGATTGAGCGATGTCACGATGGAACGCCTGCTCGCGGCCAGCCAGGAGCGCCAAGGCTCCGTTTTCGCCGCGATGAAGAATCCGCTGGTGAGCACCAGCTTTCTCACGCGAACCCGCGAGTCCATCGAGACATTCGTGGAATTCATCGAACGGACCAGCGGGCTGCTTCACGCCGGGCAAAGCATGTCCCTGCAGGTTTGGGCGGAACGCTTTCTCGAGGAGACCGGCTATCTGAATGAATTGCGCCGCTCAGAAAAAACTCCCGAAGCCGCCGAGAACCGCGTGCGCAACTTGAAAGATTTGGTCGCCGACCTCGACGACGGCAAGCCCGCCACGGCCCAACCCGCCGAACGCTTGCAAACATTTCTCGAAGAAATCACGCTCGACAGCGAGCGCGAAGAGAAAAAGGAAACCGAGGGCGACGCCGTGACCTTGATCACGGTGCACAGTTGCAAGGGCCTGGAATTTCCGCACGTTTATATTGTGGGATTGGAAGACGGCCTGCTGCCGCACTCGCGCTCAAAAGTCGAAGGCACAATGGACGAAGAACGCCGCCTCTTTTACGTCGCCATCACCCGCGCCATGCAGAGCCTGACCATCAGCCATTGCTCCGGGCGCAAAAAATACGGCCAGATGATGCCCTGCCATCCCTCGCCCTTCCTCCAGGAACTGCCCCCCGAACTGGTCGAACACGCGGATGAAAAAGCCAAGCAACCAGTGACAATAGATTCCGGCAAAAGCCGCTTTGATGCGATGCGCTCGGCGTTAGATTGAAGGCAGAGTGACGATGGCGTGTTAGAATTTCGTCACTCCTCTGTACAAAAAACCCCAACGGGGTTTCGTCACTCAGCCCAGGGTTGGACCGATTCACAGAGGGCCTACCCTGGGTACAAGGCCCAATTTACCCTCACTTTCGAGCGCAGCGAGGCGAGCCAAGCGAGCATCTCCGGTTCACGGGCAACTTCGGCAGCGACTCCGTTAAAATCACCGTCCTCTTGCGGCGTGGGCTTTCTTTCCAGTTGATACGATCAGTCGGATTTAATAACATGCGAGTCATGGACCTCGTTAAAGCCGGAGCCGCAAGCGGACTCGTTGGAAAGCTTTTGGGTGAGTTGCCCCTCTCCAAGGTTCAGACCGCTCACATTTCTTTTATTAAGGATCAGGTTGTCGCGCTGGAGAAGGAGAACGCCACGCTCAATGCGAAAATGACGGCGCTTGAGAAAGAAGTTGCTGACCTTAAGTCTGAAAACTCGAAACTCAAGGCAGAGAATGTAAAGCTCCACAACACACCAGCACAGAGCGCGGGCACAGAGTGCAAGCTCTGCGGCAATTTCTCGGCAAAATATGTTTGCACACGTCCGAGCAGCATTATGGATTACGCCAGCATTGGACTTAAGGAAGCGGTTTATAAATGTTCGGCATGCGGCGGCGAATTTGAAAAGCAGTTAAATTAGGGGCATCATTTTTTGGTCTTGAGGTAAAAATTAAGCGGCTTGGACGCTTGGATTAAAGGCCGATGGCCTACTTATCGTGGAGGATGCCGGCGGCGCGGAGTTGGTCTTTCCCGCCTTCTATCAAAGCGGTTTTCAAAAGCTCGAACCCGATTGAAATTCCTTCGCTTTTAATTTTCTTGGTGGTCCTGGTCCACAGCGTCTCATTGCGCGATACATCAAGAAATTCATGTCCGTTCCACGTAAGCCTTATGGATACAGTTGCAGCGGGGAATCCTTCGGAATTATTCACCACTTCGCCGTCAATCAAGCCCGCCTCGATGAGGAGTGCGGAGTGATATACCTGCTGCTCCTCTGTATAGTCCGACAGGTCGGGTTTAGGCTCCTCTCACTCAAGTTGCATCAGGAGAAGCCGGATCAGTTGCATGTCCCTTTTCATGGTGATTACTATGTGCCTCCTCCGATTTAAGGCAACGAGAAATCCTCGCCGCAGAACCGTAAAAAAAGCTTTCCCAGAATTCCAAAAAATTACTCGATGCCCATGACGATTGAAGCCACCCCTGAAAAGGGGCTTCCCGCGCGGTCGGTCCGGGGGCCAGCCAAAAAAGGAAACCCTTACTTTGAGATCGGTCGTCGGATGGGTGCGGCGATGGCCGCAGGATGGTTGCTTTATGGTTATTTTCTAAACATCATTTTGGAAAAGTATCGAAGCGAAGGGAAAGGCACAAAAGCGCAATGTCAAAAGCATGGGAGTGAGATCAATACCGCTTCTTTTATTGGCATTCCACTGTGTTCAAAGGGGATGCGCCGTTAAAGTCAACGCGCAACTTCTTGTCATGGATGCCTCATCAAATACAGCCTTCTCAAATGATAACTCGACAAACTGCCACCCATCTGAGATGCTAAACCCGTGGCCAAGGAGCTGCATATACGGCACTGTCCGGTGCCTGCGAAAACTGGTTGTTTATCTGCCGGATCTAATTACCATTGCTCTAACCGCTGCCTCGCCGCGTTCACGCCACCCGAAAGGCCAAACCTCATCGCAAAGCACCATTACCAAAGCCCTGTATTTCCTGCTGTTCCCGCTCTTTCCGCTCTTTCCGCCTTTTTCGAGGGGGGGAGGGAGTATGCCTGCTCGCAGCACCCGACCTGTCTCTCAACCTGCCCATGAATCGCCGCTTGAATGTCCGCCTCCGCTCCGGTCTGAAAACCCCAACGGGGTTTCATCATTTAGCCCATTGCCCGTGCGGAAGCACTTGGCCCGATTCAAAGAGGGCCTACCCTGGGCCCAAGCCCAAATTCACCCCTCACTTTCGAGCGCAGCGAGGCGAGCCACGCGAGCATCTCCGGTTCTTGGGTGCAATGCGCGTACACGATTCGAGTCGTTCTCTCCAAGGACAAATCTCAACTGTGATTATGTGTTACGCATCCGGGATAATCCTGAATAATCCGGGATAAAATTTGGAAATTTTTTTACCTGCAAACCGTGTCTTCATTTTTTTTCAAAAAGTTATGGACAAAAATTTAAATCAGATTTGTAATGCGCTCGCGCTCTTGAAAAAGTTAAAAGAGTTTCAAGTGGCGTATTAGATCAGTCCTGCATCCCGTCCTGACATCCTCAACAGAGCAAGGTGCAAGCATGACCGTCATGGTGTGTCCCTTGATTCCTGCTGTACCGATTTTTGGCCGCGCCATGGCAACAACAACAACAACTCAACAACCTGAATGCCATGAAACTATTGCTCACAAAATTACTGGGTCGCACCGGCGACTTCTCCGATGTCCAGCCTCTGCTCGCGCTTTTCCTGGGCGGCGCCTTGCTCGCGGTTTTTCTAGCGGTCATTTTTCAACGACGCTCCAAGCCCGCGGAATCCTCCCCGCCCAACCTGCTCTGGACGCTTTACACCCGGCTGGGAACGCTGCTTTGGGCCTTGCTGCTCGTGGGATTTCTGGTGAGCGGGCTGTCCGCGTTGCGCTCCTATTTGCATCAAACCGTGGCCAATTTTCAACGCAATCACGGGCGCGTCACGGAAGCAAACTACAACGCCGTCCAGACCATCTGGGGCGCGGAACAAAGCCAGGGCGAGTTAAAAATGGACCTCTATTACGAGGAGGAGGTCACCGAACGCATTGAATCAGAAGACCTCACCAAACCCGCCCTCCTCCGCAAGAAAATCGTGCGCCACGACATCAACTCCAACCCGTTCATCTCGGCGCGACACGAGGTGACGCTGCGCCAAAACGCGCGCCGGAAAGGCTCGGCGCTCTATGGCGGTTACGAGACTGACTGCCGCTTTTCCTGGCGGCTGCAAAACCCGGCTGACCGCGAGTTAAATGCGGACATCAGGTTTCCCCTCCCCGCCGACGGCGCGGTTTACAACGACCTTTATGCAACGCTGAACGGCAAGGACATCCTCCCGCTCATGCAGCTCAAGGAAGGCGCGCTCAACCTGCCGCGTGAATTGAAACCCGGCGAAGTGCTCGATCTCAAAATGGGCTTCAAAAGCCGCGGCATGTCGTCGTGGTATTTGCAGGTACGCGAACCGCGCGAAATCAGGGATTTCACGCTCACTCTGACACTGCCCGACCTGGCCAAAACGCACCTCAATAATCCCGAAGGTTGCATGACGCCCACCGACACCAAGCCGACGACGGACGGCCAAGGCTCGATCTTGACCTTTCGCCTCGACCACGCCATTTCGAGCAAGGGCATGGGCATCGCGTTCCCGACCCCGCCGCAGCCGGGCGAAATCACCAACGCCGTGCTGAGTCAAACCGAGCGAAGCTGGCTGCTGATCTTCGCCCTGCTGGTGCTGGGGATGACCATCACCTCCGCGCGGAACGCCGTGTTGATCAGCATTTTGTTCAGCGCGGCCACGGCCTTGGGTTACGGATTGCTGGGCGATTTCAGCGACTTGTTGTTTGGTTTCTGGGGCACGGCAGCGTTGATATTGTTGCCCGCATTCCTCCTGCTCGCATGGCTGGTGCGCAAGCTCCTGCCCGGCATAAACGGGCTGTTGATGGGCGTGCAACTGTTGCTCTACGGCATCCTGCTCCCCTGCCTCGCCGGTCTGGACACCGAGCGGCAATCGCTTTACCTGAACCTCTGCGCCGGTCTGTTCCTCGCCTTCACCGCGTGGCTGTTGTTGAAACCGGGAATTTCAGAACCATTGTCTGAACCATCAGGGAGAACGGATGCTGTAGAAGCGCTGCGGGCTTGAGCTTGCTTGGGCGTCGGTAAACTGGAACTGCCCCGGCGAAACTTCCGTGGCACCGCCAAGCGACGTCCAGTTGGTCAATGCCAGCAATAGATTGGTGGTGGCATGAACACTGAACAGCGCGCCGGAGTAGTTGGTGAAGGCGAACTGGAATGAGCCGTTGCCAAGTTTTTTAGCATTGGTCACATTGATTGCAGCCACTGCTGGCACCACTGGCCACAAAATCGGCGTCGGGCTGTAGGCGTCGTTCGTGGTATTGTTGCCCAACTGGCCGTGGTCGTTGGAACCCCAGCCCCAGAGCGTGCCATCGGATTCAAGTGCCAGACTGTGCCAATCAGGCGTTTGAACCATCGTCACCGTGGCGTTGCCGAAAGCGGGAACTTGAACCGGCAGGGTATGAACCAGCGCATCGGCAGTTCCCAATCCCAGTTGCCCATTAAGATTCCTCCCCCAGGTCCAGATAGTGTGATCTGCCCTGATGGCGCAGTTGTCACGGTCCCCGGTGGCGCCCGCAAAAACCATGTTCGCCAAATTCAACACCTGCCCCGGAAAATTCGTGTCGTTAGTGGTTCCGTTGCCGAGTTGCCCGTAATTATTCCAACCCCACATCCAGATGGTCCCGTCGGATTTCAACGCCTCGGGTTCCTGAAAGGAAGCGGAAACAGAAATTACGTTCGATAACCCCGTCACCTGAATGGGAGAATAACTGTGATCGCCGAAACTGCCCTGCCCCAACTCGCCTTTGCGTCCGGTTCCCCAGACTCGCACCGTGCCGTTGGACATCAGCGCCAGGCTGGTCGTATAGCCGGCGGAAATCGTGGCCGGGTTGGTGAGTCCGATGACTTGGGCTGGGGCAAGGGTAACTGCCGTTGAACCAATCCCCAACTGGCCATATTGATTGTATCCCCAACCCCAAACCGTGCCATCGGATTTCAAAGCGAGACCATGATAACCCCTCGCGCTGATGGCTACCACGTTGCTTAAGCCGCTGACTTGTACCGGCGTATAAGAGTCATTGGTCGAACCAATCCCCAGTTGGCCTTCGGCATTCCGGCCCCACGTCCATACCGTACCATCAGCTCTTAAGGCCGTGTTATGACCTTCGCCGGCTGAAATCGCCACGATTGAATTCAGGTAACCAACATTGCCCGGCCCATGAATTTTGAGCGGCAGAAAGCTGTCATGGCTTGTATCATTGTAGTCCACACTGGTCTGGTTGTTGCCCAGCTTGCCTTCCACATTGCTGCCCCAGGTC
>JAQGPB010000345.1 GCA_028293265.1 Pedosphaera sp.
CCACCACTGCCACCGCGTTTCGTACTCCCGGCCGCCTGAATACCAGACGAGATACACAAAGTCGCGGAATATGCCGTGGCCGCGGCTACTCGAAGGGTCATGTTGCGGGCCATATTCACCTTCTGCCCGTTCTTCTTCAGCTTGCCCTGGGTAAGCTCCTGAGCTGTCGGCAAGGACCCATTCGCAAATGCATCCAGCTCTGCCGGCGTCATCAACCGGACTTTCTTCGGGGGCTTGGCCAACGTCTTCCACTCGAACGTCTGCTTCTTGACCCACTTCTTGGCCACGGCCCAATCGTAAGCCTTTACGATGACCAGCACGTTCAGGTCGATGCACCGACCCCCGACAGCCTTCTTGACCGTCGGGCCGCTTTCTGGGCTTGACGGCTCGAGGGCCTTCCGCCATGCGGTATACTCGACGAGGACCTGCGAATCGAAATCCGCGTCCTCGTTGCTCGCAGGGGGTACCAAAGTCTTCCTGTATTCGAAATATCGTATCCAGGCGTTCAAGCCCGAATTCTCCCGGTCGCGCGTTTTCTCGTCCCCCGCCGCGATGAGGTCCCGCTCCGCCCGGAACCCGGTAATTGCGGCCAGCATGGAGTGGTCAATGATGGCCGGATCGGGAATGATTGGGCATGCTGCAGGCCCTACTTTGACAGGCTCGGGCTTGGGTGGCTCCGATGCGGCGGGCTGGTAAGTTCCTTTTTTTATCGCGCGTTTAATCGCTTGCATTTCCGATTTCGCCTCAGCTACGCTCTTGACGTCATGCAGCGGGATTTGCTTTGTTTGGCCGGATACTCGCAGCTGGGCGGAATACGTTCCGCTCCGGATCCAGAGTCCACGCACGCGTCGGTCGGCCTCATCGTAGACCATGTTGTAGCGGTTTTTCACAATCGGTTTCCGGGCGGACTGCGGAACGATCTGTATAGCCATGGCGCAAGTATGCTATACATTTACAATGCAATTATTGCCCGTTTGAAGGCGTTGCAAGGCGCTTTATTCGGGGAAAGTATAGCAAAAAGCTGTAGCACAGAAGCGGGCTTGCGTAAGTTGTTGATGGCTGGATAGCTCAGTTGGTAGAGCAGAGGACTGAAAATCCTTGTGTCGCCGGTTCAATTCCGGCTCCAGCCACCATCTTTCCGGCCTTCGGCCAAGCGTTTTCCAATCAGTTGCAAACACTGCCATTTGCAACCAGATGGCGGCGTGAATAATGGCGTCCTGCCAGAAGCATGCCCGCGCTCAATATCAGCATTGCCAAAGTTGAAGCCGTATCAGGAGCCGAGGCGGCCATGATTGCAATGCCGTAGGGAGCCAAACCCGTGCTGCCAAAAACAGTCACTTTTCCAGTGGCGTCAATCTCCTCCAAAGTGTCTTCGCGTGAATCAATGGCAAATAGATTGCCGCTGCTGTCAAAAGCCAGGCCGGTGGGCGCGGTTATGTTGGCAAAAAAGGTCGGATTTCCGGCCGAATCAAATTTTTCGATCGTGCTGTTGCCATAATTGTCAACGAACAGGTTGCCGTTTTTGTCGAACGCCAGCCCGCCGGGATAAAGCAAGCCTGAGTTGGCAAAAAGTGTGGGCGTTCCCGAAGGGCTGAATTTCTCGATCCCGCCAACATTGTTGGCCGCATAAAGGTTGCCATTTTTGTCGAAAGCCAGGCCGTAAGGGCCAACCAGTCCGGTGTTAGCGAACAGCGATGCTGTTCCCGACGGGGTGAACATTTCGATGGTGCTGCCGTGATTATTGGCCACGAACAGATTGCCGCTCGCGTCAAACGCCATGCCCAGCGGTTGGTTCAATCCGGTGTTCGCAAAAACCGACGCGTTCCCTTGCGGCGTAATTTTCACAATGGTATTGTTGAAACCATTGGCCACAAAAAGATTGCCGTTGGCATCGAGGGCAAGCGCTTCGGGATTGTCCAGCAGGGAGGAATTTGAGAAAATGGATGAGACCCCGGCGGAATTATATTCTTCGATGGTGTTGCCGCTCTGGTTCGCCACAAAAATGGTGTCGGCGCGGGCCAAGGTCGTCGCAAGCAGGAGCGTTATAAAAGCAGTGTGACGCAGCATGATATCTTTGATCGGTTTTTCCGGTTCGGACAGGATGCTAGATGAATTGACCCAAAAAGCAAGGTTAAAGCACGGTTAATCGCCAATTGCCAACGTTGCGATGCAGGTGATGATCAGAACACAATCATTCGCTGCGGCGGGCGCTCATCATGGCCAGGGGCAGGGGACGCAAGGCTTCGGCGGCATTGTCCAGACGTTGGCGGAGTTTGCGGAGGTCCGCTATTCTTACGCGACGCCATTGGGGAGTTAGCTGACAGTCGGAAACCACCTCGCGTTCGTAAAGGCCGTACTGGCGGTCATCTTCGCCGCCGAGATAAGTCCAGATGCCGTTGGCAATGGCGGCGGCAAATTCGAAGTCGGCGCGGTATTTCTCCGCAATGTCGGCAAGATTCAGCACCGCGTCAGACGGCACACCGCCAGCTTCGGAAATGGTCACCAAGGCTTCACAAATCTCCGGCAATTCGCGGTTCGCCAGCAACACGCGCCCCGCACCCCAGCCGCCGAGTCGCGCGCTGAACAGGGCGTCGGCGATGGAGAGAAGCATGAAACGCAGGCTGCCCCGGCGCACGGCGATGCGCCCCACTTCCAGCAGCAGGTCGTCACTTAAAAATTGCGGTTGCGCATTCCCAGATGGTTGCATTCTGTGGCGGGAGTCTGGGCGCTATAGTGGGGTTTGTCAATTCGGCGAAATCGCGTAGCACGCCATCTCAGCGCCATTGCGGATCAACAGACGGCCACCGCCGATGGCGGGGGCGTTCCAGCTTTTGCCGTGCAGGGCGGGAAAATGGGCGAGTTCGGTCAGGCGTTCCGGGGTCGCTTTGATGAGCGTCAGGTCGCCGTTGGCGCAAAGGACGACAAGATGGCCGCTCGCAAGGAGAACCTGGCCATAACCGTAGCGGCCGTCTTTCCATTTGCGTTCGCCGGTTTGCGCGTCCAGGCAGACGAGGATGTCCTCGTCCAAACCGTAAACAAATCCCTGCCAGATGACGGCGCTGGCGAATTTGGCCTTCAGATTTTTGTTTTTCCAAAGCTCGCGCGTCTCAAACTTGTCGCCGGTACGGCTGATTTCATAAGCGCCGCTGCCGGTCATGTAAGCCGCACTGAGAAGCAGGCTGTTGGTGCCAAGCATGAGCGGCTGCGTGATGGGACGTTCGTGGTTGATGATGGGCCAATTGATCCGCCAGCGTTCCGCGCCGTCGTCAAGGCGCAAGCCAATGATATCGGGCCGCCCGCAAACAATGACCTGACGTTCCCCGCCCAGGTTCACGAGCATCGGAGTGGCGTAACCCATCGGCAAGTCAAGCGCGTGCCAGAGAATTTTTCCGTCGCGTTTGTCGTAACAAACTACCGATTTGCCGTGATAGGCGTCGGGTTGCAAAATAATTTTTTCATCCACAATCAGCGGCGACGCAGCCAGCCCGTAATCCGGCAGCGAAGCTTTGTTTTCCTCCATTATGTTTTTCGCCCAGACGACCGCGCCATTTGTGGCATCAAGGCACCGGAATTCGCCGGTCGCGCCGAGCGCATAA
This sequence comes from Pedosphaera sp., assembly GCA_028293265.1. Next base: position 3,597 of record JAQGPB010000345.1, read on the forward strand.
ACCTTTCCATCGTCATAAGCCGGTGTGGTGCGAGGACCTTCATCGCTATGATATTCGGTGAACTTGGCCGGCCAGCCGTTGGTCCAGAGTTCGCGGCCGGTTTCGATGTCATAAGCGACGAGCACTTCATTGTCGCGGCGTTGTTCGAGCGTGAAAGCGCGGCCATCCGCCATCGCAAAAGAAGAATATCCGCCGCCGCAAGCCTGTTGCCAAAGGAGTTTCAAACCGGCCGCCGGCCAGTTGGTGAGAATGGGCCGCTCGTCATATTCGCCATTTTGATGCGGGCCGCGAAAGCCCGGCCAGTTCGCATGGATGGTGGAATTCGTGGCGGGTGCTGGCGCGAGTTTGCTTTGTTGCAGGCGGCTGTGTTCCAACGCGGCAAAGTCAGGCTTGGTTTTGTTCCAGGTCAAGACTGGTACGTACCAGCCGCGCCATTCCATTTCCAGCCCGGCGAAGCGGATGAGGCCGAGAATAATCCAAGCGCCGCAAACCAGCACGAGCAGGCAATAGCCAAAGCCTCCAAGCAGTTTCTTAAACAGCGTGCGGCGTCCGCGCCGAAGCAGCAAGAGGAGCACCGGCAATACGATCACAGCAATAATAAGGCCGGTGATAAGTTTGATTTTAAAATGTTCTGGCATGGTCTGGCGATAAACAGAATGGCCGCTTGCACTGTGCTTCTGGATGGGGCCGGGCGTCAACCCTTCTATTGCAATTGGCGCGCAAGCAGGGCGCATCGCCATCGGATTGGTGGCACTGCCGAGATGCGCCCCTGGCCCAAGGAACTCCTGCGCTTTGGCCATTTGAGAAAAAGCATCCTTACTTTATTGTTTTATGTGGGTTAAGGCGAGTTAAGCCGGGTTGATGCGGGTGGTTTTGGGCTGATTTTGGCGAAGGCG
>JAQGPB010000346.1 GCA_028293265.1 Pedosphaera sp.
GATGAAAAAAAGGCCAATTTGACTTTTGCGTCTTCGACCTCCTTGTCGGACGCCAAGGGGGTGGAATTGCAGCCGGCGAGCGCGGACGCGGGCGAAATTTTGCGGGCGGTGCAAAGTCATCCCGACCCGGTGGACATTGATTTGAGCAAGGAGAATTGGGCGGCGGCGTTGAGGAAATGTCACCCGGACGATTTTCACAAGGGTGGCAGCCGGATTTGCGTGCCGATGATCGTGGGCGGGGAAGTGCTGGGCGTGATGACCCTGGGTGATCGCGTGGGCGGAATGGCGTTCATGCATCAAGACCTGGATTTGCTCAAATGCGTGGGTGACCAGGTGGCGGCCAGCCTGCGGAACCTGCAACTTTCCGGGAAATTGCTTCAGGTCAAGGAAATGGAGGCGTTTCAGACGATGTCGGCATTTTTCGTCCATGATTTGAAAAACACAGCTTCGACGCTTGGGTTGATGTTGAAAAATCTGCCGGTGCATTTCAATGACCCGGCGTTTCGCGAAGACGCCCTGCGCGGCGTCCAGAAAACGGTGACGCATATCAACAATCTCATCAGCCGCCTGAGCCTGCTGCGGCACGGGCTGGAATTGCGGCTTGCGGAAACCGACCTCAACGAAGTCGTGGCCAAGGCGCTCGCGGTGCAGAAAGGCGCGCTGACGGTGGAACTGGTGCAGGATATTCATCCGGTGCCGAAGGTGCGCCTGGACCCCGAGCAATTGCTGAAGGTGATAACGAATCTGGTGTTGAACGCCACCGAAGCGGTTTCCAAGGATGGGCAGGTGCGCGTGGCCACCAGCCAGCTCAACGGCTGGGTGGTGCTGGCCGTAGCCGACAACGGTTGCGGGATGAGCGCGGAATTTTTGAACCGGTCGCTGTTCCGTCCGTTCCAGACGACCAAGAAGGCGGGGCTGGGCATCGGGATGTTCCAGAGCAAGATGATTGTGGAGGCGCATGGCGGGCGGATGGAGGTTGAAAGCGAAGCTGGCAAGGGGACAACCTTCCGGGTATTGTTGCCGCTGAATAAAAAATAATGAATTCCAAGCTGCTGATTGTTGACGACGACGAGGAGATACGGACGCAGATGAAATGGGCGCTGGCACAGGATTACGAGATCATCCTGGCGCAGGACCGGCCCAGCGCGATGGAACAATTCCGCACCGCGCATCCCGCCGTCGTGCTGCTGGATCTGGGCTTGCCGCCGCATCCGGGCAATCCCGAGGAAGGGTTGGCGGCATTGTCCGAATTGCTGGCGGCGGATGTCACCACGAAAGTCGTGATCATCTCCGGGCAGGGCGAGAAGGAGAATGCGCTGCGGGCCATCGGCGCGGGGGCGTATGATTTTTTGGGCAAGCCGGTGGAGGTGGAAGAATTGAAGCTGCTGCTCAAGCGCTGCTTTCATGTGGCGCAATTGGAAAAGGAATACCGGCAGATGCAGCGGTTGCTGCAAGGGCAGGGCTTTGAAGGCATGCTCGGCACGAGCGTGAAGATGCAGCAGGTCTTTGATTCCATCCGCAAAGTCGCCACCACCGATGCGCCGGTATTGATTCTGGGCGAGAGCGGGACCGGCAAGGAACTCGCGGCCCAGGCGATTCACCGGAAAAGCGCGCGCAAGGACGGGCCGTTTATTGCGATCAATTGCAGCGCGATTCCCGAGACGCTGTTGGAAAGCGAACTGTTCGGGCACGAAAAAGGGGCGTTCACCGGCGCGCATGCGCAGGTCAAGGGACGCATTGAAAGCGCCGCGGGCGGGACGCTGTTCCTGGATGAAATTGGCGAAATTCCTTTGCCGGTGCAGGTGAAATTGCTGCGGTTCCTCCAGCAGAAAACCATCGAACGCGTCGGCGGCAGGGCGGAGATTCAGATTGATGCCCGCGTCATCGCCGCGACCAACGCCGACCTGAAAAAGGGCATGACCGACGGCAGTTTTCGCGAGGATCTATTTTACCGGTTGGCCGTGGTGCAGATTGTGCTGCCGCCATTGCGCGCGCGCGAGACGGACATCGCGCTGGTCGCGCAATCTTTTCTGCAGCGGTTTGCGACGCTCAATGGCAAGTCCGGGCTGGTGTTCGGGCAGGAAGCGATTCGCGCGATCAACCATTACAAGTGGCCCGGAAATGTGCGCGAATTGGAGAACCGTGTCCGCCGCGCGGTGATCATGGCGGAGGGGAAGCGGTTGACGGCGAATGACTTGGAACTGGCGGACATCATCGCCACTCCGCAATTGACGACGCTGAAAGACGCCCGCGAAGCGCTCGAACGGGAGATGGTCCAGCAATCCTTGCGCAAACATTCCGGGAAGATCACCTCCGTGGCCGCCGAACTCGGCGTGAGCCGGCCCACGTTGTATGAATTGATGGATAAACTTGGCATTGTCCGGGAAGCCAAGGAGCCGTGACCGCGCCGCGTCCCCACAGCATCCTTCCGCGTTTTTTCTAATCCTCCATTTGCTTTGCCGCCAAGGGAAACGGCAACGTCCTGCTTGGGAGCACAGCAACCTGCTCGCAGCAATCCATTGCAAGCTGGGACATTGTTCGGAAATTGCCCGCTTGCCGCCGCCGGGGGAAGTTGTTTTAATCAGGAGGTGATTATTTTCATGCTATGCGTGTCCGCATTTGACATTGAGGGACTGGTCGCTAGGGTGAGGATGATTCCGTGAACAATGTTCTGACGTTGAGAGGTAACTGTGGCTGAAAAAGACGATTATCTGGTAGAAATTTTGACGGACCTCGGGTTCGTCACCCCCGATCAGGTGGCCAAAGCCCGGGAGGAAGCCGCCGCGGCGAATGTCGGCGTGGTGGATCTCATGGTGGCGAACAAGCTGCTGCGCCCGGCGGACGTGGCCCAGGCCAAGGCCGCCCATTTCGGCGCCGAGGTGGTGAATCTCGGCGAACTCAAGCTCAGCGATGATGTCATCGCCCTCATGCGGCGCGACATCGCCAAAAAATATCGCGCGGTTCCCATCTCCCAGACCGGCAGCACCATCACGGTCGCCATCAGCGACCCTTCGGACATTGACACGATTGACAGCCTTCGCCATGTGCTGGGCGCGGACATTGAAGTGAGGGTGGCGAGCGAAGAAGACCTGGAAGCGGCGCTGAACAAGTATTACGGCGGGCGCGGAGGTCCGGTAAGAGACGAGCGGATGGAGGCGACGATCCAGGAATTGACGCAATCCGAAGTGAACATCGCGGCCTTGGCGGCGGATGACGGAGCCGCGGCGGATGCCGACGCGCCGATCATCAAGCTGGTCAACAGCTTGATCGTGGAAGCTTTCAAACTGCGGGCTTCGGATATTCATCTGGAACCGATGTCGCGGACGTTTCGCGTGCGTTACCGCATTGACGGTGTGTTGCGGGAAATGAAAGGGCCGCCCAAACGGCTGCAGGCCTCGATCCTGAGCCGCATCAAGATTCAATCCAACATGTCCATCGCCGAACGGCGGATTCCGCAGGACGGACGCATCCAGTCGCACGTGGGGACCAAGGTAATTGACCTGCGCGTTTCGTGTCTGCCAACGAACCACGGCGAAAGCATCGTCATGCGTATCCTGGACAAGGAAGGCTTGCGCCTGGGCTTGCCCGAGCTTGGCTTTTTCACGGACGACCAGCAGACGTTCGAGAAGTTGATCGCCCTGCCGGACGGGATATTGCTGGTGACCGGCCCGACTGGTTCCGGCAAAACGACGACGCTTTATTCCTGCCTCCATTTCATCAACCGGCCGGACCGCAAAATCATCACGGTGGAAGACCCGGTGGAATATCAGCTCGCGGGCATCAACCAGGTGCAGGTGAATGAAATCGTGGGACTTTCATTCTCGATGGCGTTGCGCTCGATGCTGCGCCAGGCGCCGAACGTGATCATGCTGGGGGAAATTCGCGACCTTGAAACCGCAACCATCGCGATCAATGCGTCGCTGACCGGACATTTGGTTTTCTCGACTCTGCACACGAACGACGCGCCGAGCGCGGTGACGCGCTTGATTGACATCGGGGTGAAGCCGTTCTTGGTGGCGTCATCCACGCGTGCGCTGATGGCCCAGCGGCTGGTGCGAAAAATCTGCAAGCGCTGCACCGCCCCGCACACGCCGACGGAAACCGAATTGAAATCGTTGAGCCTTGATCCGTCCAAGATTCCCAGTGGCGCGACCTTCATGATGGGCAAGGGCTGCAATGAATGCGGCGGCAGCGGTTATCGCGGGCGCTTCGGCGTGTTCGAGATTTTCGTGATTGACGACGAGGCGCGCAAATTGATTTACGACCGCGTGCCCTCATCCGTGCTCCGTGTCCGCGCCCGCGAAATGGGCATGCGCACCTTGCGCGAAGACGGCGTCCGCAAAGTGCTCGCCGGGCTCACGACCGCCGAAGAAGTGGTGCGCTCGACCGTGGGCGATGCGGACTAAGCAGGCGACGGTAACATTGACAAATTGCGCCACGCCGGCTGGAAGCCGCAGAGCCGGCCCTGCGAAATGTCAGTGCTTGAATCATGCGTTGATGGCGGTTGTCAACTGGATGTCAGTCTTCACCATTTTCTCAACCGTGGGCGGGTGCGTGCGCAGGAAAAATACTGCTCAAACGGAGTTCGGCCTTGACGGAGGTTAAGCGGCGGAAAATGCTCGTCTTCAATGAAGTTCCGTTCTCCTTCTTTTCTCGCAAGTGCAATTCGACTTTCTATGTGGTGCGTGTTGGCTTTGGCCTGGCTGCCGGTTTTGGCAGCTCATCGCCCTTTGCTGCCTCGGCCGCAGCGGGTGACCTATGGCAGTGGCGTCTTGCCCGTGAATGGTCTCGCGATTCGCTTCGCCATGCCGCCGAACGCACAGGACCAATTTGCGGCGAATTATTTGGCAACGGGGTTGTCCAGCCTTGGAGCCAAAGTGTCGGTTCAAAATGGCCATGCGGCAAAACGAACAGTGATTCTAAATCGCACCGGTGATGGGGCAGATGTGCCGGTGGACAGTGAAATTGCCGGGCCGATGTCCCGCGAAGCTTATTCCATCACCGTGACCGGCAACACGGCGGAGATTCGTGCCGGGTCTTCCGCCGGACTGTTTTATGGCGTGCAAACATTGCTGCAAATGGTGGAAGGGGCAGGGGGCCAGACGGTGTTGCCGGTAGTTGAATTGCATGATTGGCCCGCGTTGGCGTATCGCGGATTCATGATGGATTTCAGCCACGGCCAGTTGCTCCGGGTTTCGGAAATCGAACGCCAAATTGATTTGCTGGCCCGGTTCAAGGCCAATCAATATTATTTTTATTCGGAGATGAGCATCGAATGGGAGGGTTATGAAGTGGTGACGCCAGATGGCCGATATACTCGGGATGAAGTGCGGCACATCATCGAATACGCGCGGCAAAGGCACATTGATGTCGTTCCTTGCATGGAGCTTTTTGGCCACATGCACGATTTGTTCCGAACAGAAGAATTCGCGGACATCGGGCTGCCGCGTTACGGGGAGGAGTTTGATCCGCGCAATCCCCGGGCGCTCCAGGTGATTGATGATTTGCTGGATCAAACGGCCAGACTGTTCCCCAGCCCATGGTGTCATGTCGGATTCGACGAGCCATGGTCGCTGGGCAAAATCGGGATGACGCCGGGGAAAGATCCGTTCAAGACGTTCGTCGAGGTCCTGCAGCACGTTGCCGACCGCGCGCACCAGCGCGGGAAGCGGCTCATGTATTGGGCGGACATCAACAACGGCGCGAGCACTTTGTCCAATCACCCGGAGTTGCTGCGGAATCTGCCGGGCGGCGCCATCGCGGTGCCATGGGCCTATGAATCGGAATCCAATTACACGCGTTACATCGAGCCTTTGGCCAGCAACGGCCTGGCAACCCTCGTCGCCCCGGCTGTCTGGAATTGGAACGAAATCTTCCCGGATTATCACCGCTCTTTCACGGACATCAATGGCCTGGTAGCGGCGGGCAAGGAGCAGAAGACGTTGGGAATCTTGAACACCGGGTGGACTGATTGCGGGCAGACATTGTACCGGCAATCGCTGCCGGGGCTGGCTTTTGGCGCAATTGCCGGATGGCAGTCCGGCCCGGTGGACACGAATACTTTTTTCAACGAATACGCCCTGCTGACGTATCCTCCGGCAGCGGCACCAGAAGTGGCGGCGGCCTTGGAACAATTGTCCACCGTGGAGGAAATGTTCGAGGACATTTTGCACAACACCACCCAGCACGGGTTCTGGCGCGATCCGCTGGACCCGGGGCTGCTGGCGCGGCTGGAAAAGTGCCAGGACTCATGCCGGCAGGCGCGATTATTGGCCGAGCAGGCGCAAGAACACATCCGCCGCGCCATGCACCTTGCGCCCGGCGACCCGACGCTGAAAAGCCTGATGATCGCGGCGCGTCTCTTCGATTATCTTGGCATGAAATGCCTCTACGCAGTGGAATGGGCCGGCTATTTCCGGCAATTGAAAGAAAATCCCGACCAGCAACTGGTGACACTTTACATCGGCATACAGATGAACGCCCAGGACCATGGAATGCTCGCTGACCTCATGGATGCCATCACGGGATTGCGCGAACCCTACTGCGAAGCCTGGCTGGAGGAGAGCACGCCTTACCGCCTGGGAACGGCGCTGGCGCGATGGGATGCGGAGTCCAGGATGTGGCTCGAAACCTCGGGCCGGGTAAATCAATTGTTGCGCTCTCACAAAAAGGGCGAACCATTTCCTTCAATTGAGGTTCTGCGGGCAAAACAATAAAACTTTCGGCGCACAATTACGCCTGCAAACAGCGGATCTTCGTTTCCTTCGTCGGCTGCCCGGGCCGTGTCGCGCTTTCCAATTTTACGTGGTTGTCCGATGTTTTTCAGTCTTTCGCCTGACAACCTTGGCCAAATGGATTACGATTGCGTCTGCATGAGTTTCAAAACCAGGCTAGATCGGTCAAGCAACGCCGCGACCTTTCAGGCTTTCCTTCTCGTTTTGATGATTCAGTCGCTTTCTTCGGCCAGCGCCTTCGCGCTTCCCCGGCGGCTCATTCTGGCGCTCGACGGAATTTCTTACCGGGACATGAAGGCTTTGCAGGCAGGAATGTCTTACACAGACCTGAAGGGCCGGAGATTCCATCGGCAAGCGTTTAATGACGGATTCTTTCCGGTGAGCCGGAACATCTCCACGTTCCCCTCAACGAGCGATGTGGCCTGGACAGATATGTTTGGGGATCGTCCGTTGCCGGGTTATCAGCGGACTTATTTCAGCGAAGCCGAAAATCGGGTAATCTCCATGAACAGTCTCACCTCATCCATGGAGCGCGAGCGGCAGGTGAACTGGCAGATGGAGAGCGGTTATCGTCGCGCGATGGGTTACGTGTATCCGCTCCATTGTTTTAAATATGAACTGCGCGAAATGGCTGAAAAATTTCTCAATTGCAAGAGTGCGGAAGACAATTACTACGCCTACGTCCGCTCGACGGACGATGCGCAGCACACGTCGGGAGACATCTTTGCCATGCTTTGCATGCTCGATGAAAAACTTAAGGACGTGCGCGCCGCTTATCAGGCGCGTGAAGGCCGGGAGCTTGAAATTTTGATCCTCTCCGATCACGGGAACAACCACGCAGGCGCCGGCCAGCGTGTCCAAGTCCGAGCTTTTTTAGAAAACGCCGGTTACCGCGTCGGCAAGTCCATCATGAATTCGAACGAGGTTGTCCTCCCGACTTGCGGCATCCAGTCCTGGGTCGAAATCCATAATACGCCCTCCGAAACCGAAAGACTGGCTCAACTTCTTTGGCGGCTGGAGGGCGTGGACTTGGTGACTGCCCGGATTGCGGATCACTCCAATCAGTTCCTGGTCATAAATTCAAAGGGCGAACGCGCCATCATCGAACGGAATGCCGCCAAGGACTCTTTTCGATATTCAACCGGGACAGGCGACCCGCTTGACTACTCGCCAGTGGTGGCCGCCCTCGCGAACAAAAGCCAGCTCGACGCGAATGGCTTTGCTACCGCCGATAACTGGATGGCCGCGACCATGACCCATCGTTATCCCCTAGCGTTGGAGCGAATTGCCCAGGGACTCACCCACATCACGCTCAATCCCGCGACCATTCTGCTCAGCCTGAGCAATGGTTATGTCAACGCCGGTTGGCTGGTCAAGAAAAGCAGCCAGCTTATGACCCTCGGCGGGACTCATGGAGGTTTGGACGACCTCGATTCAGATGGAATCGTATTGAGCAGCTTCGCGCCGACAAAGGACACTTCCACGAGCCGGGTGGCCGCACTTTTTGATGATTTTCATGGCCTGCAAAATTATCGCGCCTTGGAAAACGGCGCGGAATGGGTCACGGGAAAAGAGCAAGCCCTGACAAGAATTGCGCGCGTGCCATTCGATTCCGCCTGCAAGTCACTTTCGGGCGATGGCGTTTTCCTGCGCATCTGGACGCCGGCCTTTGCGCACCTGAACATCAAAAGTCCGGTCGAGGTAACGATTGAAAGGGCGCCGCGCTTCTCCAGCGCGCGGATTCACCGGTGGGATGCCCGATCAGGCGACATGTCTGAAACACATTTGACTCTTGATCTTCCGGTTTCCTTTTCCGATCAATATGCTTGCGACCGCGCCTATGTGCTTCCGCCCGCCTTGATTCTGGAACCGGGAAAAGCGTACCGGATTTCGGGCCGGGCTCCCGATCAGGAGAACCACCTCCAAATTTTCAATTTCGTCTTCCGCACCGACAGCCGCGGCATGCCCGTGGCTTATTGATGAACATCATCTGCGCCGATAATGTGCGGTCTCATTCGCCTTCAGGATGTATTTGAGAAACTCGATGATGCGCGTTTTTTCTCCGCACCAGGACAGCCAGACGTTTCTCAATACCATGGCCCACAACGTCAGCATTCCCAGCGGAATCACCAGGAACGGGAGGCCCCGATGGTCGTGCATCGTTTTCCAGCCGGTGAATCCGCTGATGGCAATGACACCGGCGGTAAGGAAGACGAAAAGAATCTTGTCAAACACGCTTGATCGAACTTCGCCCCTGATGCGGGTGCCTTCATCCGTGGGCACAAATTGTCCGAAGAACCGCGCAGTGCCGGCCCGGCCGCGCTGACGGTTGCGTTTTATGCCCAGCTCGAAATTGTTTTCGCGAATCTTTCCTTCGACGGGATCAGTCCAATCCTCTCCGCTCCATCTGGCGGCCGTTTGGTTTCCAGCAGAAAATGAGGAGGTCAACCGGGCCTTGCATTCGGCGGTTGAAAGGTTTGTCTCCAGCGTCGTCGCCGCCCGCCCGCGCAATAGTTCGCGGGGCAAGGAACGGCTTTGTTTCACCCTGTCCACGCCGCAGGATGAACATGAGGTGCGGGAGTTGTCGAGTTCAATTGCCGCTGTCTTCTGTCTTGAATCAGCAGTTGCCGGCGAGGTGGGGTTTTTCGCACCAGGCCCAAAAATTGTAGGCGGTCTTCACCATTTCCTGCAGGTCCTGAAGGCTGGCGGGTTTTACCAGATAGGCATTCGCGCCCATCTCGTAGGCGCGCTTGATGTCAGCGTCAATTTTCGAGTTGGTCAGGATTATCAAGGGAATGACGGAGCAATCGGGATGACACCTCAGCCATTCCAACACCTCGAATCCGCTGCGGCGGGGCATTTTCAAGTCGGTGAAAATGACGCTGGGAAAGGGAAACCGGGCACGGTCTTGATATGGCCCTTCGCCCTGGAGGTATTCAATGGCTTCCTGGCCATCGTGAACAACCTGCAGCGGGTTGGTTATGCGTTCGCGGGACAAGGCCTTTTGCAACAGGAGCGCGTCGTTCGGGTCATCTTCGATGATCAGAATTGTCAAGTTGCGATCCACAGCTTAAAATTCCGCAAACGGGGAATTTTGCAATGGGGGAGATTTGGCGGGTGCCAGTTTTTGGCAAATTACTGGTAATGCGGCGGCTTGGGGTTGGTGGACTTGATGCGCTCCAGTTCGATGTTCTCCATCGTTTGAGAAATTTTCTGCTGCAACGCCTGCAATTTCGTCAGTTGCCGTGATTGTTCGAGCACGACCTGGTTGAGCTGGTCAAATTGATGTTCGAGATGGGCAAGGTTCGATTCCAGCTTTTCCAGACGCTCGGCGGTTTCTTTATCCATGTAGTGAGATTAACCTAAAATATGAACATGCGAATGAAATTCGGCGCATGGTTTTTCATTCTATCATCATGGCCCCGCGGCTGGTAAATTGTTTGCTTGCTTAACGCAATGATCGCGAACCAAGAGCAGATACAAACGGCGAAGCTGCTGGAACAACATGTCAGGCGGCTGCGCGCGTGCCGTCTTTGCGCGAAGATGAACCAGCCGGTCGTCAGCGGTGGTGCGGTGGTCAGCCGCGTCATGCTCGTCGGCCAGGCGCCCGGCGACAAGGAGCCAATCTTGGGCCGGCCGTTCGCATGGACGGCTGGGAAAACCTTGTTCCGCTGGTTCAATGAAGCTGCCGGCATGAGCGAAGCCGTATTTCGCTCCTCGATTTACATGGCGGCGGTCTGCCGTTGTTTTCCCGGCAAAAAAGCGACCGGCGGCGACCGCGTGCCCGCGCCCGACGAAGTGGAGAAATGCTCCATCTGGCTGAAGCGCGAAGTGGAAATTCTCAAGCCGCGATTGGTCATCCCCGTCGGCAAGCTCGCCATAGAACAATTTACGCCTTTGGGGAAGTTGGACACCATCATCGGCCGGAAGCTGGAGGTCAATTATGCCGGACACGCCTTTGATTTGGTTCCGTTGCCGCATCCGTCCGGCGCGTCGCCGTGGCATCGGATGGAGCCGGGGAAGACTTTGCTTCGGGAAGCGTTGCGGCTGATTGTGAAACATCCGGCGTTCGAAGAATTGTTGCGGATGGAATGAACGTTGAATTTTTTAGCCACGAAGGAACACGGATGCGGAAGGGCAGGGCGTATCAACGACGGCGCAGTGCGGCGGTGAGGCTTCTTAGCAAGAGACATCGTGATGTCCAAGGCAGTCTGGCGGCGAGGCAGTAATTTCGCGCTTGCAGCAGGATCAGCCAAAGCTCCATCAAATAACTTATCCGCTCGCGGCGATTATCGTGAGCCGGCCATTCGGCACTCACGAGCGTTTCCGGCAGGTTTTCCAGGCCATGATGCAGCGAAAGCATGACGTTTAAATTCAATGCCGCGCTTGCCGGCTGATGAATCGAATACCCGCCCATCGCCTGCCAGGCTGTACGTCCGTAGGCAAAATTGCCGGAGTGTGAAACCCACTCCAAATGCGCGGGAAAATAATTTGTGAATTCACCGGCGCTGATGGAAGCCAGTTCAAACGGAGCCGTCAAAATCTCGGGACCCCACTCCGTCCGCAGTTCTATATCGCATCGGATGACTTGGGCCTTCGGCCGCTCGCTGATTCGTTGCTTCAATCGTTCGACAAACAACGGCTTCAAATGCTCGCCGGGAGACAACGGTTTGAGCCACGCAGCTTGCGATTGGGAATGGGCCCAATTCCAGTGCTCGATGCGGCTGAGTTCGCCGGGGGGCGTCACGCGCCGCACGGAAATTCCTGCGGACAGCAATTTCTTGTGCGTCGTGTCGAGATGATTTTGTCCCACGCTGGAATGATTGTCACTCAGCACGACGCCGAATTGCCGGTCTGTTTGCGCCGCGAGCGAAGCGGCGGTTTCAACCAGGGAAGCGTCGGGATTTTGCGCCCAAATGACGATGTCGAAACCAGTATTCATGTTCTTTTCTGGAACAGGTGGCGACGTGTTTCACGCAACAGCATTCGTGCAAAAACTGTTTTTGAAAAAGAAGCTTTGTCTGCCCACGCGCGATATCCAAGCATGAGCGTGAACGTAAGAGTTTCGCGAAGGGTGTCCTTGCGCCGCTGATGCAGGTTCGTGGAAAAGCGCGCACCATGAATGTTGAAATGACAAAGCGGCTCCATCAGGCCGAGCGCGCCAAACCGCGACGCCATGGTGCAAAAAAGCAGATTGTCCGAGCAGATAGGCAGTGCTGTCGGATAACCGCCCAAGATGATGAACACCTCGCGTTCATAAGCCGCCGCGCTGGGCGGGCCAAATTGCATTCCGTAGCGCAGGATGGCTCGTTCCATGTAGGCTGCGGTTTCAAATTTTCCCGCCCATATCCCGCGCACAATTTCGGGATCAGCATTCTGACGATGAACGACGAAGCTGGCGTAAATATACCGGCACTCGGGATTGGCCTGCGAAGCCGCGCGCACTTTTTCAACGTAATTCTTCTCCAGCCAGTCGCCGGCGAACACCGGCTTGGTCCATTCGGCGGCCGCTTCGTGATGCGCCCAGTTCCAATGTTCAACTCTGCCCAGCTCAAAAGGCGGGCGCACGCGGCGAATGGCAATTCCGGCGGCTTGGAATTGGGCAGCGGCGGCTTCGATCAACTCGCCGCCTTGCGTCGAATGGTTGTCGCTGAGCAATACCGAAAACCGCCGGTCGGATTGGCCGGTCAGCGACATCACCGTTTGTTCGAGGACGCCGGTGGGATTGCGCAGCGGCAGGATGATTTCAAGTGTGTTCAAGCAGGGAAAATCATTGCTTCATCAATTGCCGGCAGAAGCGGGACTTTTTGAATATTTCCAGGTCCTCCGGTGTGCCGAGCCCGTGCATGCCGTCATATTCGCGGCCGGTTTTCATGGTGAGAATGTTTGCGCCTTCTTTGATCAATTGGTTGTAAGTTGGCGCAACATAGAATTCATTGTTCACCCGCAGATTGGCCGCGATCATCGCTTCAGCCGCCCGCACATAATCATGGCCTTGGCGGAAATTGTAGATGCCCACGGTGGCTTCGTTGCTCACCACCTGTTTCTCGACCACTTCCACCACCGTGCCGTGCGGGCGCAGGCGGCAGTAAGACCACTTGGGATGGTCCGACCAGAAAGTCATGATCAAACCGCCTACTTCGGGGGAATCGGTCGCGGCGAGATACTCATTGATGTCGAGTTCCACCAGTTGATCGCTGTTGGCAATCATGAGCGGGTCGGCGGAATCAATGAATTGACGCGCAAGCAACACCGTGCAAGCCGCCCCTTCCGTCACTGCCGATACCCGCACAATCTCGCAACCGGGACACAAGCGCCGCAATTCTGCCGGCACCTCCGGATGACTCTGCAAATGCTCGGCGAGACAAAGAAAAATGAACCGATGTGCGCGCCGCGGACGGATGTTCTCGATAATCCATTGAATCAGCGGGCGTCCGCCGAGTGGAATCAGCGGCTTGGGCGTCGTGAACCCCGCCTGGGTGAAACGGGAGCCGCGCCCGGCCATCGGTATGACAATTTGCAATGTGCTCATCAATCGGAATCCGGCTGCTATCGTTGTGAAATTGGCGGCTGGATAACAAGCCATAAAACCGGGGAAAACGAGATTGGACGCAAATCGGGTATTGTGGCGCATTTTGGTTCGAGTTCATTCATGACATGGTTTCGCATCGGGCCTTGCAGCGGTTTTTTTATTGGACTAATCTTGCTTTTTAAAAATGCGACTGCCGGATTAATGAAAAATATTTTGCGCGATTTCACGACCCACTGGCGGGCCCTGGCGAATACCGGACCGATGATGCGGTTGCCGAAAACAATGCTGCGGAGCGTCGGTTTCGATCTCGTCCGTTTGTCGGGAAACGGCGATGCGATTGGCAATCCGGTCGAGGACCTGTCAAGCGGGGATCAGGCGATTTTATGGAAGGTAAAGCCGTTTACATTGACAGGGGTTGAACGCATTGCGGCGTTGTTGGAAGCGGTGGGTTATGTCACGGACCGGAAGATACCGGGAGACATCGCCGAGTGCGGGGTTTGGCGGGGTGGCAGCATGATGGCGGTCGCGTTGGCGTTGATGGCACGGGGTGATGTGAGCCGGTCGCTTTATCTTTACGACACCTTTGAAGGGATGTCCGCACCGACCGCGGATGACACGCTGGCCGACGGGAGAACGGCGGCGGAACTGCTGAAACTTGATGCCCCTGGCACTGGCGTCTGGTGCAATGCCAGCCTTGAGGATGTGCGTAAGAACATGCTTTTGACCGGTTATCCGTTGGACAAGATTCATTTCATCAAGGGCAAGGTCGAGGAAACCATCCCAGGCACGCTTCCCGGGCACCTTGCGCTGCTGCGGCTCGACACCGATTGGTACGAATCCACGAAGCACGAGCTGCAGCATCTTTTTCCCTTGTTGGATGCGCGCGGCGTATTGATCCTGGACGACTACGGTACCTGGCAGGGCGCGAGGAAGGCGGTTGACGAATACCTGAGCGAAAAGAAGCGGAGTGATTATCTGCACCGGATTGACGCGACGGGCCGGATGCTGGTCAGGACCGGCTCCTGAAGTTTAATTCATCACTGCGGCAGATAATAAAGCGGGTCCCGTCACCGTTTGATGAATTGTTTCACGATCAGGAGTTCTTCCTTGATGAGTGCTACGTTTAGCCCGAGTCCCCAGGCGGCCGCTGCCAGTATGGCCGTGTACGTTCCCAACAGGAGCACGGTGTGCAGTGCGGAATCCAGCGGCCATACGGTTCTCAACCAGCCGGCAAAACTGATTCCGATCAGCGGCAAAATGCAGCCTTTGAAGGCCCATGGCAGCCAGGCAATCTTCAAATGCCGGCATATATAAAAGCTTGATCCCAGCATGGCCACCGCTTGCGCCAGGACGGTGGCCAGGGCGATGCCGGGCAGGTAATTCATTTTCATGGCGATCAGCGAGAGAACGACATTTAACAGGCCCGTGGTTGCGACGAGCATTCCTCCCATGCGCAATCCTTGGCTTCCAGACCGCAATGCCAGTTGCAGCCCCGTGTCGCCGCTGGCGGTGACGGCGAGATTAAGCGCAAACGCGATTTGCAGCGGCAGGGCCGCGGGCGGGATCGGGTGTGCTGTGTGGAACCACCAGATTTTCATGAAAATGTCGTTGAATGCCAGATAGCTCAACGCCGCGCCGCAACCGAGCAGGATTTGGAACTGGTTGAGCCGGTTCATTTCCACCCGCACGCGCTGCTGGTCTTTGGGGTCGGACGAAGCCATCCATTGGGTCATCTTCGGCAAAATGACCACGCTCGCCGTGGTCACAATCATCACCATCAGGTCGCAGAACTTATAATTGTAATTATAACGGACCAAGGTGCCGGGGACAAAACCGGCGGTGATGACCAGTGCATCGGTGTTGCGATAGATGGCGTTTCCAAGGCAGCATAAATAAACCCAAAAACTGCCTTCGAAAAGGGTCAGCATGACACCACGGTCAAAGCCCAGCGGCCGGAGACGGCTCAATTGCGGGTGGGAAGTCCGGACATACCACCACATCAGCCCTAGCTTCGCCGTCGCGCTGATCAGATAGGGCAGAAATTGAATCCATAACGGCTGCTGTTGCCGCGCCAGCCACCAGTGGCACAACAAGGAGGCTTGCAGCAGGATGAAATCGGGCAGGACCGGCCACGCGATGTTGCCACAGGCATAGTTTACATTGCTGATGTAACTGAACAGCATCACGCCGGCCACGGACAGGGCGCCCACGGTAAATACGCTGGTCAGCGAACCGGCGCTGTCCACCGGTGGAAAACTGAGCCATTGGGGCAGCCACGGCGAAACCATCAGCATGCCGCCCCCGCAAACCACTGTCAGCGCCAAAAATACGGTGCGGGCTGACGCCAGGAACTTTTTAAGCTCCTGCTCGTTGCTTTTTCCCGCCCCCAAATATTGGCCGGTGCGGATGCCCACCGCCCCGCCCATGCCAAAGTCGCCCAGGCCACCCAGGGAAAAGACACTTTGACAGGCTTGGAAAAGGCTGAGCAGGGCATCGCCCATCGCTTCCTGCAGCAGCCGGGACCAGAATAAATTCAGACCGCTGGTCAGTATTCGCAGACTGACTTGCAGGGCAAAGGCGAAACGTGAGTTGGTGCGCAGGTCCCAGATCCATCGCCGCAGTTTTCCGCGCTCCGGCATGGGGGCGCCAATCTGCGCGGCGCCCGGCATTGCGTCGCGGGGCTCAGCCATTTTTTTCCTGCGCCGTTTTCCGCAGCTTCCGGATCCAGAAGGCGGCGGGCCGCCCGTCCGCATCTATCAACTGGGCCAGCAATGGGCGATGATCTTTTGACAGCAAATGCACCGGCAAAATTACCTCCCAGTCCTCGCCGCCGCTCAGGAGACATTCCAAGGCGTATTGTTCGTTGATGCCGTTGCGCTGGGTGCCGGGGCCGACGGTCCAATCCACCGGATAATCATAAGGGGTGAGGATGTCGTGAATGTGCACAATGACGCCCGGTTTCAATGATGGCAAAACATGGATGAGTTCGTATTCGACATCGTTCTGCGTCTTGATCACGTGGCTGGTGTCAATGAACAGAACGTCACCCGCTTCGAGTTGTAGAAAGCGTTCGAGCGGAATCCGTTCAACCTTTTGCTTGAGAAATTCGCCGGGCAATTTCACTTCGGCCAGGTGGGGCGCGGGATAGGGATCAATATAAGTGGCCTTGCAGGCGTGGCCTTCAACGCGGTTGCGATCCAGCGCGGCCGCGCTGCAGCGGGAACTCCAGCCGCATCCGACCTCGATGTAATTCCTGGGCTTCAAATGCCGCAGCATCGCGTAAAGCGTCGCCGAATCGGCTACCGGATAGGTCATGTCCCAGATGGTCAGGGTTCCCGGAGGCCGGTTTTTGATGAAGTTCCGCGTCTCGACGGACAATTTCGCGAGTTCGCCCATCAAATTCTTCGTTTCCTCCATGTTGAAGTTGACTCCCGGGAGGTCGCGCTTTTCCTTCAATTTTTCCAGATCCACTTCCTGCGGATTGGGAAACGGGCTGTAAAACACCTGCGGGGTCACGATGTATCCCTGCCGGTCGGCAATTTCCGGGTGATAATGCATCGCCTGCAACATTCGCTTCATGATGGGCGAAGGAATCAGGCCGACGAACGCATTGAATAGTTTAAATAACTGGTAACGCATGAGCGGTCGGGTCAGTCGAGCATTTAAAAAAACAAGAGTATTGCCAGTGGAATGAGGAGAACAAGGCAATTTTGGCAGTGCTCACGCCTGCTGGCCCAAGGAACTCCTGCGCTTTGGCCATTTGAGAAAAAGCATCCTTACTTTATTGTTTTATGTGGGTTAAGGCGAGTTAAGCCGGGTTGATGCGGGTGGTTTTGGGCTGATTTTGGCGAAGGCG
>JAQGPB010000365.1 GCA_028293265.1 Pedosphaera sp.
CGGGAACTTCGCGTAAGGCAGTCGCGCGTTGCTGTAAAAAAATTGATCGGTGCGGATGGCCACGGGAGCCAGAAAATCCTGGGTGCCAGAGGCGGCGATGATGTCGTCCTGGTCCACCCCGTCGCCGCTGACGCCGATGGCGCCGATGACGACGCCGTTGCGATAGAGCGGGAAGCCGCCGGGAAAAATGGTGATGCCGTTGGTGAGGTTGGGGTCAATGGCCGGGACGTTGGTGACGATGACGCCGTCGAGGGGGTTTATGACGTTTTGCGGGAACATGGAGTAGCGTTCCTGCAAGCCCCAAAAAAGTCCGGGCGCGGTGCTGTTGATGCCGGGCGGGTAAAATTCCTGCGCCAAAAATCCGACGGCGCGGACGGAGAACGCGTAGTTGGTGCTGGAGAAAAAGACGGCGGTGCGCGCCTTTTGCACGGCGACGTCCCAACTGAAAATGGTCGCGCCGGGGGTGCTGATGGTGCCGAGGACTTGCGGGGTGACGCCGTTGATGCCGGGGTTGTTGACGACGGTGATGAACACTTGGGCGACCTGGCCGCGCGGCAGGCGGATGCCGGCGCGGGTGCTGCGGGCGCGGTTGGCGGCGCGGCCGAGGATGTTGGTGACGTCGGCGTAACTGAGCCGGGCCGCGCCAAGGGGATTGGCGAATGTGTCGGCGACGATGGGCTGGCGGATGGTGTTGGTCTGGCCGCCAAGAAAAATGGTGGGGTAGGGGAAGGCCGGCTTGGCGGGCATCAACGGGTAACCGGGGACATTGGTCCCGGGAAGGCTGGTGAGCAGCGGGCCGAGGCTGGTGGCGCTGTTGATGTAGGCGAGGCGAAAGCCGTTGATGGTGACGTTGTCGCCGTTGTAGATGGGGTCGGGCGCGTAACCGGTTTGTCCGGCGAGGGCGACGTCTTCGTCCACCGTGGCGAATTGATGGTCAATTTGCACGGCAGTGGGGTTGTCGCCATCATGGGCGACGCCGATGCCGCCGACGAGGTGACCGTCCTTGAACAACGGGATGCCGCCCGGCGTGCCGGCGAGTCCGCCGGTGACGGGTTGTGGGACGGGGATGAGGACGTTGCCGGGGCTGTTGCTGAAGACGATGGGGCTGGCGTAATTTTTGATTTTGTTGATGTCGGAAAACTGGAGATTGGAGAAATTGACGCCGACGAGCGGGCCGGGGCCGGAGTTTTTGACGTTGGGCGGGAAGTTCTGCTGGACGATGAAACCGGCGGTCCGGGAGGTAAAAGCGTGCTGGTCACTGCTCAAATACGAGGCAGTGCCGCCTTTTGCAATGGCATCGGCGAGGATATTCGTAAAAGCAGCCGTTCCGGGCAAGGGATCGTTGGTTGTGGTCATCCAGACGCCCAGGACAAAACCCTCGCGATCCACAACCGCAATCATGCTGCTGGGCGAGACTTGGGCTGCGCGTGTTACTGCTTGGTCAATAATAGTTTGCACGTCCGAAAGTGCAAGCTGGCCAAAGGCCGGGAGGGTGGCCAGGCAAAGGCCAAGAGTGAACGCCAGCAAGGGTTTTTTCACCGCGAAAAGTGTGTGACCGAATAAGACTGGCGGCAAGTTCAAATTTAGGTATAATATGTGCTTAGACATCATTGGCGAAAATGAGAAGTTGACAGGGCTTCGCGCTTTTGGTTAGTTACGCGTCCCTTTTGTGGGAAAACTATGTACGCTGTATTAGAAACTGGCAGTAAACAGTATCGTGTCACCGCGGGTGACACGCTGGAAATTGAGCGCCTGGACGTTGAAGCCGGGAAGCCATTCACTTTTGACCGGGTCCTGTTGGTGAGCAACGACGGCAAGCTGACGGTGGGTTCGCCCACTGTCGCGGCGGCCAGTGTTGTGGCCGATGTGGTCGCGCACAAACGCGGCGAGAAGAAAATCGCGTTCAAGATGAAACGCCGCAAGGGGTATCATCGCACGGTCGGTCACCGTCAGGAATTAACGGTCGTAAAAATCACAGAGATCAAGGCATAAGGTATGGCACATAAAAAAGGTCAGGGCAGTGTACGCAACGGGCGCGACAGCGCGAGCAAACGGCTCGGCGTAAAACGTTTTGGCGGCGAGTTCGTCACCGCCGGCAGCATCCTCATCCGCCAGCGCGGAACGAAGTTCTCGGCGGGCGCGAATGTCGGCACCGGCCGCGACTGGACTTTGTTCGCCCTCGTGGACGGCAAGGTGCAGTTCGACAAGGGCAGCAAGCGCATCAACGTGGTTGCCGCAGCCGCCCCGGCGAACAACTAAGGCAGTTGAATCTGATTTTCACGGCGAGGCCTTGCGGCCTCGCCTTTTTTGTTTTGCCCGGTGTTCCAAGTGGGATCACTTCCCTTTGCCATACTTTTGAATCCAAGGGGCCGGGCTGTCTCCCAAGTCTTGCCTGGTTTTAACGCGCAGAGAGGCGATAATGTCACTTATGGCATGATTTCGTTCGCGCTCGACCAAGGAATCAAGAATTGAACCGGTCACTTGTTTGCTGCCCGAGGGATAGTAATTTGCGATGTAACTGAGGCAATCAACGGCTCCTGGAGGATCAGCCGAAACGGCTTGCCTGCGCATTTTTTCGAAAATGAGGGTTTGTTCGTCAGCGAACTTCAGTCGAATTTTCAGAGAGGCATAATTCCAGAAAATTGAGGCGCTGAGGATGAGCAACAGCACCGAAAGCACGCCTAGACTAATTGTCAAAAACTGGGCGCGATGCTTCATCGCAAATGCGGGGGCGGGGTTTCAGACAAAGCATCTTCCATATCAAACAAACGGCCTGCTTGGGCGTCTTTCATGGCCCGTTTGAAATCATCTGGAATCCAGGAATCGTTATTCTGCACGATAAATCTGGCAACTTGCTCGCGTTCAATGGGAGGCAAGCTCTTGATCTGTTCGATGATTTCCAGCGCAGTCACTTGACCAACGGGTTCCCGGCTTTTTTCCACGCGTCCAACCCGCCCTTTAGATCATACACAGTCTTGAATTGCAGATGGCTCATCACGGTGCAGGCCTTGGCGCTGCGCATCCCTACGGCGCAATGGACGAGATAGGGCTGGTCCTTGTCGAGTTGCTCAAGGGTCATCTGAAAAGTTTTGCCGTGGATGTCAATGTTCGTCGCGCCTTCGATGTGTCCCGACGCAAATTCGGCGGGCGTGCGGACATCCAGCACGATGACTTTTTTGTCGGCGATCAATTTTTGGGCTTCAGGGGCTTCGATGAGTTGAGGCATGGTTTTTTTGTCCGCCGGAGCGGAAGGTGATTTGGTGTCGTCTGCTTTGGCAGTTTGATGCGTCACACTGGCCAAGAACAATGCCATGCATAATGGGAGGGCAAGCTTTTGCATCATTTTTTCAGTCAGTTGGCTCATCTTCGTCTTTCTTTTCGCCCAGCACTCCCTTGTACCAAGGGGTTTGCCAGTCGGGAATGGTAAGGACGGCGCCGATGCTGCCAATCACGGCGCCGAGGACAAACGCCGCAGCTATCAGCATCAAGGCATTGCGACCGCCCAAATGCACGACCATCGGGTGACGTCCGCTCACGAGCAGCAGCAGTCCTCCCACTGCGCCGAAGATGCCGCCAAATACCAGTCTCACTCCCACGCTGAACAAGTAGTCAGGCCACCTGTTTTGTTTCATAGGCAATTGATGCCGCCACCGTGCGCCTTGGGCACCGCCGCGTCAACAAGGAAAATCGAGGGCATATCTTTCGCGTTTAGAGCAACAGTTCGAAATAAATCAAAGGGGCATCGCGGTAGGTTTTGCGGCCGGTTTCACGAAAGCCGCAACGGGCGTAAAAGTCTCCGGCGCCAGCTTGGGCGGCGAAAGCATCGAGGCGAATGGCATCGGCAGGCCAAGCGCGGGCAATTTTCACGGCTTCTTCAAGGCAGCAGCGGCCAACCCCGCGACGCTGCCATGGCGGGGCTACGTTCAGGCCGATGAGATATAATGGCTGAAGGCAAACGGTGAAATAATTGGTGTCAATGGCCCAGGGCTTTTTGGTGACGAATTGAAAAATGGCGATCAATTCTTCGGCTTGGAACGCCGCGAAGACGCGCGAATTTCGTACGGAATAGAGTGCGCCCTTTTCCGAAGTGGCTGAAGACCAAGGGCCGTGGCCGTATTGTTGGGTGAGCTGATCGGCAACCGCGGTGCGGAGAGAGGCCATTTGCGGCGCGTCTTCGGTGGTTGCGGGCCGAAAAGTTAATCGCATGGGCGAGTGTCGGCAGGAATGAACATGGCCGCAAATGATTTTTCGGCAATTTCCAGCCCATTCCCTCGCTTGACACTCAGGTTTTCGCTGGTATCCTCTCGCGTTCCGTGGAAAACGGAGTGTTGTCACTGTCACCATGATGCGCCGGGACGGGATCACAAAAAATATTTAGAGCCAATATGAAACGTCAATATCAACCGTCGAAGATGCGCCGCAAGCGGCAGCACGGATTCTTGAACCGCAATTCCTCCAAGAGCGGAAAGGCCACCTTGGCCAACCGCCGCCGCGTCGGCCGCAAGCGCCTGACACCGGTCTAGGAAACCGGGCGGCATGGCCGAAGATACTCCGCGGACGCGCCTTCCTTTTGGGCGCAAGATGCGACTAAAACAGTCGCGGGAGTTCGCGCGGGTGCGGCAGGAAGGCCGCCGGCAGGCTTGCGGCTGTTTCATTGCCAATTGGCGCGTACTCCCGCCGGGGTCGTCCACGCGCCTGGGGGTAATCACCGCCAAAAAGCTCGGCAACGCCGTGGTGCGTACTCGCGCGCGACGTTTGTTGCGGGAAACATTCCGGCTGCATCAGCACGAGCTGGCTCAGCCGGTGGAGTTGGTTTTGGTTGCGCAAAGGCCGATTGTGGGCAAGGGTCTTCCGACGGTGGAAGAAGCTTTCCTTGGGCTGCTGCGGAAGGCCAGGCTGCTGAAAATAGAGTGAACTGGGTGCAACATATTTTGATTTTCGTCCTGCGCGGCTATCAACGGGTGATCTCGCCGGCGTTGGCGGGGCTGTTCGGCCCGATGGGCCGCTGCCGTTTTGAGCCGAGCTGCTCGCAATACGCGGTGGAGGCCATTCGCATTCATGGCGCGCTAAAAGGCACCGCGCTAGCGGCGTGGCGTCTCTGCCGTTGCCAGCCTTGGGGCGGTTGCGGCCACGACCCGGTGCCGCCGAAGCAGTTTGATGTCTCGGGTTTAAAATTCAAAGTTGAAGGAAGCGTTGATGCTCATGCCTGCGAGGGGTCGCATGCTGCGGGCGGGCGCGGGTAAAATTTCTCATGGATCGCAAATCAATCATTGTCGTCGCCCTCTGTTTTATTCTCATCATCGCGTGGCAGCCGCTCATCATGCCACGGCTTCGTCCGCCCGTTCCGGTTCCCGTTTCCGCCAATCAGGCCGCGAATGTGACCGCCAACACCCCGGCGGGCGCGACCAATGCTGCCGTGGCGCCGTCTGCCGGGACCAACGCGCCGGTGCCCGCGGGCACTGCCGTCACCCCGGCCAAGTTTGTGGTGCGTCCGGAGATTCCCGAGCAACTGCTGGTGGTGACCAACGAGAACGGGCGTTACATTTTCACTTCGCGCGGGGGCGGCTTGAAGGAAGTGGAATTGACCGGCTACGCGGAAGCCGTGAGTTCGCATCGCAAGAAAAACCGTGAAACCAATGAATTTGCCACGCTGAACAGCCCGGCGGTTCCACCGGTCTTCGCGATGGTTGGCGACGAATCGTTGCAAGGGGATGGGGTGTTCAAGCTGACCCAGACCGCCAACGGTGTCCGCGCGGAAAAATCACTCCCGAACGGATTGACGGTGGTGAAAGATTTCCAATTGAGCACAAATTTCATAGTCGTCGCTTCGCTCAAATTGGAGAACCGCTCGCAGCAGCCGGTCACAATTCCTTCGTATCAGTGGGTCGCTGGCACAGCCACCCCGATGGGGCCGCAGGATACCGGTCTGGCGGAGTCGGTGCTTTGGTTCAATGGCTCCAAAGCTGAGACAGTTTCGTTGCAATATTTCAACACCAACACTTCATCTTGGTTCGGTCTTCGCTCGCGGGTGCCAGAAACGGAATACCTCGCCGGCAGCAACAATGTTTACTGGTCATCCGCCCAGAACCAGTTCTTCACCCTTGCCGCCATGCCGGACAAGCCGGCCTCGGCCATCGTGGTTCACATGGTTGATCTGCCGCCTCCGACACCGGAGGAACTCAAGGATTATCCCAATGCCCGGCGCGACCCCAAAGGTTTGGAAGCCGGGTTGGTTTATCCCGCAGCGGAGCTGAAACCGGGCGCCACCCTCACCAACCAGTTCAACCTCTTCGCCGGCCCCAAGGAATACCAGACGCTGGCCCGGCTCGCCTCGCGTTTCAACAATGAGATTGACCAAGTAATGGGTTTCGGCTGGTCCGGCCCGATTTCCAAGGCCTTGCTGGTGACCATGAACTGGTTCCACATGGCGTTGGGGCTGCCTTACGGCTGGGTCATTATTATCATCACTCTCCTGATCAAACTCGTTTTTTGGCCGCTGACCCAGGCCAGCACGCGTTCCGCCAAACGGATGCAGGCCCTCCAGCCGCAGCTCAAGGCCTTGCAAGAAAAATACAAGGATGAGCCGCAGAAATTTACCGCCAAGCAATGGGAGTTCTACAAAAAGAACAA
>JAQGPB010000397.1 GCA_028293265.1 Pedosphaera sp.
TTGCAGCATTTGCACAATCCAAAATCCGTGCTATTGTCAGCCGGGTGTGAGCAGGGCGGTTCTTTGACAGAACGGTTGACGGGGTGGTTGAAGATTGAGGCCGTGGAAAGGGATGGAAACCACGGAAACAATCAATTCAACCTTTAAAAACACGCCAACCAACGCCTAAGCCCGCCTCCGCCCGCCTTCGCCCGCTTACCTGTAAAAAATCGTTCACGGACAGCATCAATCCTTAACCGCCTCAACATGCCAGTCGAAATAGAGCTGGTTGCGGACGGTTCCGTGGATTTTGTTCTCAGGCAGGTACGGGTAATAGCCTGCGAAAGACACGGCATTCTCCTGGTCGGCATCCACGATGGCCCAGGCAGCGGAGGGATTTCTGATTTGTTTGACGTGCTTGGTCGGCTCATTCGTCATGCCGGGATAAACGGCGGGCAGCAAATCGTAAGGGTAACCGAAGGGGCGCGTGACGAGATCGTCGGCGAGGTTGGTGACTGTCACGGTGACAATATAACTGATGGGTTGGGAAAGCGTCGTGACCGGCGCGGACAGCGGAAAACCTTTCCAGGCCGAAGTGTGGGCCGAACCGGGGCAGATGGCGGACTGGACCACCTGCACTGTGGGTGACGGTGCGGGTTGACCGAGATAGGTGGCGATGTAATAAGGCATGAACAGGGTCTTCTGGTCATCATAGACATGAAACAAGCCCTGCCAGACCGGGCCGGGAAGGGCGTCGCCGTGATCATCGGCGTAAAGATTGATGGCGACGCCGAGTTGCTTGAGATTGTTGACACATTGAACGCGATAAGCGCTCCGCTTGGCGCGCCCAAGCACCGGCAGCAGCAGCGAAGCCAAAATCGCTATGATGGCAATGACGACGAGAAGCTCGAGCAGGGTGAAGGCGCAAATGGCATTTCGCGGGACAATAACGGTCTGCTTGTGAACGGGTTCCCTTTTCATATTCCTTGGCGGTGATTAAGCCCCCTTTTAGCCACCAAGTAAATGCCTTATTTGGCAGACGCAACAAGGCTACCAAGTGTTCCGAGATTTCCTGATTATAGAATCAGTGAGGTTGCTATTTTCCCACTGCAGGCATCCACGTATTGTCTGGATCGTAAGTGGTCATGGCCTTGGCAGCCTTCGTGGTCTTGGGCCCGAGATTTTTCTGATAAACCACGCCACGTTGGTTGACGATGAAGGTCATCACGCCCGTATTGCCCCACTCCGCTGGCCAGGCGACCAGCGCAAAGCCGCCGATCATGTGGCCGTTGATAATATAATTGTATTTGCCGCCCGGCGCATGACTGCCCTGCCGCGTCAGAATCTTGAAATAGTAACCGTGATAAGGCGCGGGATTGTCCTCCGTCATCATGCCGGTACGACGATGGTATCCCTCCTCGCGTGCCTGCGCGATCAATGGCCCGAGCGGACTGATTTCGTCATACTCGGTGCGCACCGGCCAAAAAAGGCCGTCATGCTTGCCCGGCGTGCTCCGCAGATGCTGCGCGTACTCGAGCACTTCATCATTATTGCGGTCCTTGCCTGCATACTCCCGTTGCGCGTCCACATAGGCATGACAAACATTGATCGCTCCCAATTCGTCCGCGCCGATGCGGCGGTTGAGAATCTCCTCCCGGCCAGCCTCGGTGTCGAAAAACCAATGACCATCCTGCTTGACCAGCGGGATGGGAAACGGCCAGCCATCGGCGCCAATTTCCAGCATCTCCTTTGAATCAGATTCCGGCTTCAACTCCGCCTTCTCCGACAACCGTTTGACAAATCGGTTGAACCCTTCACTCGCCTGCACCACATCCGGCGAAACCAATTCATGGCCGGCCGGGCCGAAAATGTTGCGAACGGCGTTCGTATCACTGGCTTGGGCAGCGGCTTTCAACGCGGCCAAGGCCGCTTCCGGAGAATCGAACTGCTCTTCACCCGCCGCGAGCAGCCGCAGAGGCAAAGCGCAAGCCAGGATGCCCGCGAAAATGAGATTAAACGCGCGCAGTGAAGACGGGCGCGGAAAAGATGAGGTTCGGCATTTCATGGACTGGTAATTTTGAGAAATTGTTTTCACAAGAGCATCAACGATGCTTGCCGTTATCGCCACCGGCGGAAGGTGGACGGCTTTGCGCGCCGCGACTGCTGGCCGCACGGGTTTCCTGAGCACTTTGCGCGCTGTTGTTAAATGCGCTGGTTGGCCGCGAGGGAATCGTATGCACCTGCACCGGCGCGGGAGCAGGCGCGGGCCTGAGTTCACGTGGCTGCGGAACGGGACGGGCAGGTTCGGGCACTGGTCGGGCGGGCTCTGGGGCTCGGCGCACGGGTTCAGGTGTGGGACGCGCTGGTTCGGGTGCGCGGCGTACGGGCTCGGGGTTGTGACGCACAGGTTCCGGGGCGTTGCGGACCGGCTCCGAACGAACCGGCCGATTCTCGTATCCGCGATCGCCACGGTTCACCGGCGAGACAAAGTTCCGTCGTTCTTGCGGCCGCCAGACTTGTTGGTGGACATCCACCTCACGACGGCGTTCCTCGGGTCGCCGACGCCAATAATCGTTGGGCCGCGGATGGTCCCGTCCCCAAACCACGATGTCATGGTCATGCCAGTCGAAATCGTGGTCCAGCCATCCGCCAATCCGGAAGCCCAGCCCGAAGGTAAGGAAACTCGATCCGTAGTAGGGCCGCTGATAATAGATGATTCCCGGATCATATTGCGGCACATAAATCATTTCGGGATTGGCCGGCTCGATGTCAATCTCACCATTGTCGTTGATAACCGTTTCCTGCGGTGAAGTTTGCAGGTTGCCAAGCGCCTGCGCCTGGGCGCGGAGTCGTTGGACGGAGTTCATCACGTCCGAAGGTTGATCGAGAAAGGCCTGTCCCAGCTCCGAAGTCCAGCCCATGTTGCTGTCGAGATACCTGAGCACATCGGGATAGCGCGCCACTGCCTTCACGCTGCTATCCCATGGCTGCTGGTCAATCAAGTTTGGGTCGCCGCCCGAGGCGAGATAATTATCGGCGAGCGCAATTTGCGAAGGCTGGGTTGCCGCCGGCAGGATTTGGGCGATCAAAGGGTCCGGGTAAAGGGCAATCGGCCCGAGCAATTGGTCAAGCTGACTGGGGGCCAGGATTTGGCCGCTCGGCGCGGGCGGCGAGGCGGGGTATGGATAGGAATATGGCGAATCTTGAGCGGTGGCGCGGACGGTGATGCCCACCACCAATACGACCACGAGAAAAACAGCGGTTCCCTTCATCACGCTTAAAATGCAGCGGTTTCCTTTTTTGTCAAACTACTTCCAAGCGAGGACGAGGGCGCCAATGAGAATCAAACAGCCGCCGAGCCATTGTTGCCAGCCGATTTTTTCGTGCAGCACGAGGGCGGCGAGCACAATGGCGAAGACAACGCTCAGCTTGTCCACCGGTGCGACGCGGGATGCGGGGCCAAGTTGCAGTGCGCGA
>JAQGPB010000398.1 GCA_028293265.1 Pedosphaera sp.
GTCCGATAAACTTCTGGAAGACCGTAAACCGCCGTGGCCAGCAATTCGGGCGCGGGATGGTCTAGCGAGTAAAAATCCTTATAAACCTCTGCGCTGCGGATCCGCAAATAGGCGCTCATATCAATCACCTGACAGCCAAGCTGGAGCAATGGCACGGCGAACTCCGCCGAGACGCCGTGCGGCAACGCGAGGAAAATCACCTGCGCCTGTTTTGCGAGCAATGAGGCATTTGGTTCGCTGAACCGGATGGTCTTGGCGTGGGGATAATGGCCAAATTGCGGAAACACCTGCGCCAGCGTCTGGCCGGCGTATTGGCGCGAAGTCACCGCGGTCAGTTCCACGTGCGGATGCCGCAACAGCAACCGCACCAGTTCTTCACCCGAGTAACCGGACGCGCCGACAATTCCGACTTTGACTTTGTTCATTTGTTGTCCGTGGCCTGTAGTCAGTAGTCCGTGGCCAGAAATTTTTCAATCATTCTTTGCGCAACAATTCGGAAACAACCTGCATAACGATTCCAAATAAAAAACCCCGCAAGGTTGAACCTGCGGGGTTGATGAAATCGAAACAGGATCAACGTTTGCTGTACTGGAAACGTTTGCGTGCGCCGGGCTGGCCGTACTTCTTGCGTTCTTTTTCGCGCGAATCGCGGGTCAGCAGGCCTTCGGACTTGAGCGTGGGGCGCAGGGCGATGTCGGCCTTGAGCAACGCGCGGGAAATGCCGTGACGGACGGCGCCGGCCTGGCCGGTGGGGCCGCCGCCCTGGACGTTGACGCGGATGTCAAACTTGCCGGCGGTGGAGGTCACGACCAGGGGCTGGCTGACGACCATGCGCAGGGTCTCGGTCGGGAAATAATTTTCGAACGCGCGGTTGTTGACGACGATTTTGCCGGAGCCGGAGGCCATGCGGACGCGGGCGACGGAGGTCTTGCGACGACCGGTGCCGAGAAATTCAGAGATTGCTGCCATAATTCAATTACAGATTACTTTTTGGGGGCCAGGGGCGCGGGCTGCTGCGCGGAGTGCGGGTGCTTGTCGCCCTTGTAGACTTTGAGCTTGGTCATCAGGACCCGGCCCAGGCGGTTCTTGGGGACCATGCCACGGACGGCGTGGGTGATGAGCGCCTCGGGATGCTTGGCGCGGACTTGCGCGACGCTCTTGTAGCGTTCGCCGCCCTTCCAGCCGGAGTAGGACATGAACATCTTGTCCGTCTCCTTCTTGCCGGTGACGGCGACCTTCTCGGCGTTGATGACGACCACGAAATCGCCGGCATCGAGATGGGCGGTGTAGACGGGTTTGTTTTTTCCGCGCAAAGTATCGGCAATCTGGACGGCCAACCGGCCCAAGACGGCCCCGTTGGCATCAATGACATGCCACTTGCGCTGATCCACGTTAACTTTCGGCAAATGCGTTTTCATCTAAAAATCCTGATAAAAGGAGGGGAGAAAGTAGCAAACGGACGGGGTAAGTCAATAGACTTTTCGCGATTTTTCATGCTTCGTCCGAAAGGGCGGCAAACTCCTCAAAGCGTGTTCGGTTCCAAAGCCGGAGGAATGGAGGCTTGGCGGTGTTGTTTGGATGCCGGCTTTGGCGAGATTTGGTGAGAAACTCCGCGCCGAACTTGGTTGAGGGTTCAAAATGGTTGAAGGTTGAGGGTGGGAACCGGCCAAGCGACGCAAAGGCGGCGAGTCAACGGCGTCATTCGGATGTAACCGTGTCTGAAACAATTGGTTGCAGTGCGGAAAGGGTAAGAAGGTGACTTTCTTCCCAAGCGACGGGAAGCGAACGCCGAAACACCCAACCCCGAAGGCTGCCGGTCGTCGCGGGCTAATAATACATGGGGGGGGCGGGGGTCAAATACGCTGAATCAAACTGAATTAAGGCGAATTATCCTGAATTAAGCTGAATTGCGGGCTTTTTTGAGTCCTTCCGGACGGGCAATACTTTCGGATGGCACCATGCGGGGAGTGGAAAAACTAAATGAGACGTCCCGAGTTGCTTTTTGTCTCAACTTCCAACGACCAACGTTCAGCCATATTGGCTGCTGATTTCAAAGATCAAAACCTCCACCAACGAAAAAGATAATATCACAGATCAGAGTTCGCGCAAACATTATTGAACCGAAAGGTCTAAGCCGTGACACAGGAGCGTCCACTGCGGGCTGAGGCGGTGCTGGCGTCACGGAACATATTGCAGCCGGAAGTAACCCATGTTGTTCGTGATGAGAAGAAGTTGAGAGTTCGTCACATCCGTTGGAGTGAATACTCCAACAGTGTAATTTGACCAAGTGGCGCTTAAATCCGGCTTAAACTGAACCTGGTAATTGTCGTATGGGGCCAATCGGGTGGCATCAACGCGCATGACCGCCTGAATGGTGGGTGAGATGCCGTTGCCAGCGGGTGGCGGCGCAATTTGCAAGGTTGGATGATTCGTGTAGCCGATGCCAGCGCTCGTAATCTGGATATTAGTCACCGCTCCGCCACCGATCTGAGCGATTGCCGTTGCGTTGCTGCCACTGCCGCCGACGACGTTTACAAAGGGAGCCGAGACATATCCCGAGCCTCTGCTGGTGATTGTGGCACCCACCAGAAAGCCGTTGACTATCTGAGGTGTGGCAAATGCTTGCAACGGAGCTGGCTTGAGTGCCAGGCGATATACCGCAGGGTCAACTATGTCCGAAAAAAGTTGCGTATAAACGGGCCCTGACGCAACAACGCTGATGGACTCGTTCACCCAAATGTTTGAGCGGAAAGACTGAAGTTGATAATTTGTTCCGGTCAACAAATTGGAAAAGACCAGCAATGACATCGGCGCAATTTTCAAAACTGGATTCAGAATGAAGGGTGGTTCAATCACAATCAATGGATCGCCGGTATAACCGATACCGGGAGTGGAAACATTGAACGAGACAACCACCCCATTACTCACGACGGCGGTCAGTTGCGCGCCACTACCACCTCCACCGATGACCCGCACCACAGGTGCATTGGTATAGCCGAAGCCGCCGTCGGTGACTGTAGCGCCAACAACGAAACCATTGGTGACCACCGCCGTTGCCGTGGCTGCACGGGCCAGACCAATCGTTTCAAAGGCGTATAATTGCGCGACTTCGCTGTTGGACAACGCGCGGCCATAGAAGCGGACATCGTCAACGGCGCCTTGAAGGTCATAAGTGAATGAGCTTTGGTGCCGGCCGATCCAGATGCTTCCCGTATCAGCCGTGGTTCCGGAATGATTGCCAGCCGCCATCAATGAGTTGTCTATATACAAAAAGTCATTGGTATCTTGATGGACACAAACAATGGAGTGCCAGACGGTGTAATTTGTCGGGGGCAGGGAATCAATTCCAATCGGACCTGCTGGTATAAAAGCCCATCCCACTATTGAATTGTTGGGAAAGACCCGGACATTCAGGCCCCCCTGGTTGTCCTCATCGGTGGAGAACACATTGTACGGGTTGCCTGCTGAGTTATCCAGCTTGATCCAAAAACTTATCGAATAGTCTGCGTTCACATCGAATGGCGTCGGCGAAATGCTGATGTAGCCGCCACCGCCTAAATGAGCCGCGGCATTGTTCGAGCCAAACCTGTCGGCGGTGAATGAAATTCCGTCACCATTTAAAACTCCGTCATGCAGATTTCCGCTTGCGTCATTTGCGTTGGCGTTGAAAGGGTAATACGCAACCAGACCGTTGGTCGGAAGCGTTTGAGCAGGTGCAACGGACACTGCTGCAAGGATGGTCAGAAGTACGGTCAATAATTGTGCTGATTTCATGCGCTGGTCGTGTTAAGGCGACTTGGCAGTGGAATGCTTTCATAACCGACAGGGATGTCAACTTAAACAAAGCACTTAAACAAAGCTATTGAGGCTCAGAAAAGAAATGTCAGTAAAGTCACCGTTAAAGCCCGCCCTCACCCCAGCCCTCTCCCCCAGGAGAGGGGGAACCAGTCGCGGCACGGCGGCAATTTGTGCGTTCCTTGTTGCAATCGCCGCATGATTGCAACCGACTAATGGTCGGCGGTAGTGACATTACTTTTCTGAGAATCAATAAAAAAGAGGGCATTATGCGGTGAAGTGTCTCATTGTGCTGGAATATTGGAGACCATTTCGGATGCGCCCTTTGGGCTGCGGTATTCGATTTGATATGGCGAAAACTGGCGGCTGGAAAGCCGCCGGAACCCGCCCGCTGGAAAGTGGGTGCTACGGATGACGCAGCACTTTTCCAGGTCTGAGAAGGCCATCTATTGAGAGCGGTCCGGGACCGCCCAAGACCAGCGCCACGAGGCAGGCGAGGTACAGGAGGCTGCATTCATAGCCCGGCGGTCCGAACTGCGCGCCGGCAGGAGTCACGGCCAGGAGCTTGATCGAACTGAACCCGTAGGGCAAATGCACGGTAAAAATAGCCACCAGCAAAAGCGCGGCCATCGGCAAGCTGACCAGGGACACGAAGGCGCCCAGAAGCATTGCCAGGCCGCCGAGGAGCTCGGTCAGTATGCTGGCCCACGCTGTGAAATGTGGCGCAGGCACACCTAGGGCATGCAGGATGGCGGCGAATGCATCGGGGCCCTTGGACAGCTTGGAGAAACCATGCTGCAT
>JAQGPB010000440.1 GCA_028293265.1 Pedosphaera sp.
CGTGGGTTGTTGTTTCAGCGGTTGGTCGAACAAGCGGTCGCGCTCGGTCCGGTGCGAGGCGACGAGTTGGTTGGCGGCAGAAAACCACAAGCGGTGGGGTTGGGGGAATAAAGTGCATAGCCCTATATTACTATTCATATCCGGACGCGGATGGAGCCGGGACGAACGCTTATTTCAACAATGTATTCGGCATGTGCTCCGACAATGCCGGAAACTTGATACTTGCCTGCGGCACTTCCGTGCGCAAACTTTCCCTGAGCACCTCGAATGTTACGACCCTGGCGGGGAACTTTGCGCAGTCTGGATACGCCAACGGTTCCGGCAATGCAGCCATGTTCAACCGAGCCACGAACGTATGTTTCTCCCAGGGGACCATCTATGTGGTTGACACCTCCAACCAGCGGATTCGCCAGATTGTCTCCACGCAACCCCCGCAACCGGTCTTGCCGGCGAATCTCCAACTGAGCACCTATGCCGGCCTGCAACTCACCGGAACCATCGGCCGAAACTATCGCATTGAGTCCTCGACGGATTTGAAAACCTGGAATGCGGAGACGGCCTTGGTGTTGAACGCAAACCCCTTCTTCTGGGTTGATCAAAATTCGATGGGCGCGAAGAAATTCTACCGCGCGTTATTGCTGCCATAGGCCGGGCGGAAGCCTGAAGCATGGCTGGAGGATGATTTTTTTCTTCCCACCCGGCTGACATCCTCCATGCTGATGGCATGGGACCGTTGAACAACGAAGAAATCCGCCGCGCTGTCCAATCTGCACTGGCCGAGGACATCGGCAGCGGCGATGCCACCACGCTGGCCACCGTGCCGGAAAGCGCCGTGGCGAAGGCTGCCATGAAGGCGCGCGAAGCTCTGGTGCCCGCCGGATTGGCTTTTGCCGAGATGGCATTCCGGGAACTTTCTCCGGCGATTAAAATCGCCCACCTCGCCACGGACGGCCAGCCGGTGAAAGCCGGGCAGGAACTGTTGCACATTGAAGGACCGGCGCGCGCCATGCTGTCTGCTGAGCGTGTCGCGTTGAATTTTGCGCAGCGTCTTTCCGGTGTGGCGACCTTGACCGCGCAATTTGTCGCGGCGGTCAAAGGCACCCGCGCGCGGATTCTGGACACGCGCAAAACCACGCCCGGCTGGCGGCGGTTCGAGAAATATGCGGTCACCTGCGGCGGTGGACACAACCATCGCATCGGTTTATATGACATGGTGCTGATCAAGGACAATCATCTGGCCGCGTTGCGGAATGAATTGCCCGACGCAATCGCCGTGGCCGTCCAACGCGCGCGCGCGCAATTTCCCGGGTTGAAAGTTGAGGTCGAAGCCGACACCTTGGAGCAGGTGAGACAGGCGCTGGCGGCGGGCACGGACATCATCCTGCTCGACAACATGAATCTCGAACAATTGCGCGAGGCGGTGCGGCAAGTCCAGGGCCGCGCACAAACCGAAGCGAGCGGCGGGGTGAATCTGGCGACTGTGCGCGGCATCGCTGAAACTGGCGTGGATCTGATCTCAGTCGGCGCACTCACCCATTCCGCCCGCGCGGTGGACATTGCGTTGGATTTTGAAGAGGCATGACCATTGACACCCAGATTCTTGCCGCGTTGCGCAAAGCGGGAGGGAACGGCGTGGCGGGCACGGAGCTTTCCCAAAGGCTGGGCATCAGCCGCGCGGCGGTCTGGGCGCGCATCGAGGAGTTGCGCACGCTCGGTTACGAAATTGAGGCCAGCCCGCATTTTGGCTATCAGTTGCTCAGCGCGCCGGACTTGTTGCATGCGGACGACTTGCTTGCGGGACTTGGTCAGACAAAGGTTGTTGGCCGCGATATTCGCGTATTTGAGGAAACCACCTCGACCAATGACGTCGTCGAAAAACTCGCGCGCGATGAAGTAAAGGAAGGCGTCGTGGTTTTTGCCGAATCGCAAACGCGGGGCCGGGGACGGCTGGGCCGCAAATGGATTTCGCCGGCACGCAAGGGGCTTTGGTTTTCCATTTTGCTGCGCCCGGCAATGCGTCCCGCAATGGTCACACAACTGACCATTGCCGCCGCAACCGCGCTGTTCCGCGCCATTCACTCGCACACCGGGCTTACGCCTGAAATCAAATGGCCGAACGACATTTTGATTGGCGGCAAAAAAATCGCGGGCATCCTCACCGAATTGAGCGCGGAACTGGACAAGGTCAGATACGTCATCCTCGGCGTCGGGATTGACGTGAACCTGGGAGCCGCGGAGTTTCCCGCCGAGCTTCGCAGACTCGCCACTTCGCTGCGCATTGAAACTGGGCAGCGTCAGAACCGCGCCGAACTCGCGATCAAAATTCTGCGGGAACTTGACCGCGATTACGACCGCGTCTGCGCCGGGCAGTTCGAGGCGCTCGCGGATGAGTGGGAGGAGCATTGCGTCACCCTGGGCCGGAACGTGCTTATCCACATTGGCGACCGCACCGTCCGGGGCACGGCCGAATCGTTGGACACCGACGGCGCGCTGCTGCTCCGCACCCAGCATGGCCGTTTGGAACGAATCATCGGCGGCGATGTTACCATTGAGAAATAATTCATGATACTGCTGCTCGACATCGGCAACACGCACACACATCTCGGTCTGGCAAACCAGAGCCGCGTCGTCAAACAAGCCAACATGCCCACCGCAAGCTGGTTCAAGGAAGGCGCGGGGAAATTGCTGTCGCAATTTGTTGGGCGGGCGGCGGTGAACGGGGCGGCTTTGTGCAGCGTGGTGCCGCAGGCAACGCCGCGGGCGCTGCAAGTTGTCGGGCGCGTTTGGCGGGCCGAGTGCCTTGTGCTTTCGCCCAAAACCATTTGCGGCGTGGGCATTGATTATCCGAAGCCGGACAGCATCGGCCCCGACCGGCTCGCGAATGCGGTGGCCGTGAAGCACCATTTCGGCGCTCCGGCGGTGGTGGTGGATTTCGGCACGGCGGTGACGTTCGATGTCGTTGATCGCGCTGGCAATTATGTCGGCGGCATCATCGCGCCGGGGCTGGCGGTGATGACCGATTATCTGCACGAGAAAACCGCGTTGCTGCCGCGCATCAAGATCACGGAAGAGCAGGCCATCGTCGGCAAAAACACCCGACAGGCAATGCTGATCGGCGCGGTGCATGGTTATCGCGGGTTGATTCGCGAATTGATCGCCGAACTGAAAAAAGATTTGCGCGCGAAAAAACTCCCGGTGGTTGCCACTGGTGGTTATGCGCGGCTGATGGCCGCCAAGCTGCCGGAAATTACGGCCATTGAACCGCTGCTGACACTGGAGGGTTTGAGGCTGGTTTGGGAGCGGAGGAAGTGAGGCGTGTTGCGTGCTGCGTATTGCGTGAAGAAATTGACGAACGGCCATGGTTCGGAATACGCAATACGCAACATTTTCCATGCACTCCCGTCTTGAGCTTGGCCATGTTTCACTGCAATCTGTTTTCCAATGAATCGCATCATCGAACGATTTGCCCGGCTTAAGAAAGACGCGGAAAAAGGCTTCGTCGTCTATATCGGCGCCGGGGACCCCAACCTCGCGGCCACGCAACAACTGGCGCTGGCGTTCGACAAGGCGGGTGTGGATGTGCTGGAACTCGGTGTGCCGTTCAGTGATCCGCTGGCTGATGGGCTGGTCAACCAACTGGCGGCACAACGCGGTTTGGAATCCGGCACCACGCCGGTGAAGGTCTTGGAAACTGTGAAGGCGATTCGCAAGGATTCGCAGGTTCCCATTGTTTTCTACATATATTTCAACCTGCTTCATCGTTACGGATTCAAAAAATTCATTGAAGACGCCGCCCGCGCCGGGGTGGATGGTCTGCTGGTGCTCGATCTGCCGCCCGAGGAATCGGAGAATTACGAAGCCATGATGCGCGAGGCCGGTTTGTGCGTGATTTATCTCATCGCCCCCACGACGCCGGATGACCGCATCGAATTTATCGTCAAGCGCGGCACCGGTTTCATCTATTACGTTTCGCGCGAAGGCGTCACCGGCATGCAGACGAAAGTTTCCACGACCATCGCCGACATGACCGCCAAAATCCGCGCGCACACCCAATTGCCCATCGCCGTTGGCTTCGGCATCTCGAACCCCGAACAGGCGCGCACCGTCGCCGCAAGCGCCGAAGCCATCGTCGTCGGCAGCGCCATCGTGAACCAGATCGCACAACATGGCCACAGCAAGGAACTGGTACCGCGCGTGACGGAGTTTGTGAAATCGCTGGGGGATGCGGTAAAATGCAAATAAAGCCTAAATTGTTCGTTCTTGCTTGCTTCATTGTCACCATCCTTGTGGGTTGCACTCATGCTCCGCCTTCGATTCCTTCGCCTGACGAATCAATGGTGCTCATGACTTCGATAGATCAAAGCAAGGAAGATCCAAAAACCTATTTGTGCGTGGTTTTTGAAATCCGGGATCAATCGGGTAAAGTAATTCATAAGGAAAATACTCGGGCATCAGCTGCTTCAAAATGGAACATGAGTTGGATATCAAACGAAGAGATCGAACTGAAAAGCTCGGACATCGGCGACTACCGATGGAAAAAACAACCAAACGGCAATTGGCAGAAGAATTAAGGGCATGAAAACCAAAACCAAAACCAACATCAACGACCGCTACGTCATCATCATGGCGGGCGGCAAGGGGGAGCGTTTCTGGCCGGTGAGCCGTGAGAAGACGCCCAAGCAACTCATCACACTGCTCGGCAAACGCTCGTTTCTCCAGCAGGCGGTGGACCGGGTGCTGCCGCTGGTGCCGCTCAAGAATATTTTGATCATCACCAACGCGGTGCAGGCGCCGGAGGTGCGCAAGCAGTTGCCCAAGCTGCCGAAGCAAAATGTCATCGCGGAGCCTTGCGGGCGCGACACCTGCGCGGCGGTGACGCTCGGTGCGGCAATTGTCGGGGCGCGTTCCACCACGGCGGTGATGGCGGTGTTGCCAGCGGACCATGTCATTCCCGAGGAGAAGAAGTTTCAGCAGGTGTTGGGTGATGCCTTTGATCTCGCCAGCCGCGGCCGCGCGATTGTCACCATTGGCATCAAGCCGACGGAACCGGCGACCGGTTATGGTTACATTCATGTGGGCGAGCCTTTGCCGCCGCCGACGGGCGTGAAATCCTATAAGACCACTTTCTTCAAGGCAGAACGGTTCGTGGAAAAACCGAACTTCGACCGCGCGGTCGAATAC
>JAQGPB010000442.1 GCA_028293265.1 Pedosphaera sp.
CGTGGGTTGTTGTTTCAGCGGTTGGTCGAACAAGCGGTCGCGCTCGGTCCGGTGCGAGGCGACGAGTTGGTTGGCGGCAGAAAACCACAAGCGGTGGGGTTGGGGGAATAAAGTGCATAGCCCTAAAGTTTTTTTCAGGGGTCAAAAACCTTGTGTTTTTCTGAAAGCACGGATGACCCGTAAACATTGGCCGCAACCGCCTTTTTTTCACAAAGATTCATCAAAAAAAATAAACGTGTCAAACCTACCGTAGGTTTCATTTTCCAGCATCCGCTCTGGTAAGCTGGCTCCATGAATGCTCAAAATAGAGTAGGTCTGGGTCCAGGCCGCGGGTTGGGCGGGCGGTGTGTAGCGCGGGCGTCCCGCCTGCGAGTGCGCCGGGCGTCTCGCCCGGTGTGGGTCGTTGGGCGCGTGGGGCGGAGTTTCTTGCTAAATCAGCCTAAATTTGCACCCCCCACGTTCAACCCTCAACCATTCGCGTACCCGCCTTTTTCCGCCTTTTTCCGCCTTTTTCCGCCTTTTTCCGCGAAATTAAAAATTTTTTATGTGTTACCAAGCCAACGCCACCATTGTCTCCGGGGACCGCACCCGGCCCTCAAGGCACAATCACCACCCGCACCTCATCGCCGAATTTTTCCAGGCGGTCCAGCGTGTCATTGATGACCGCGGCATCGAGCGGAATGGTTTGCGTGATGACCTGCGACAGCTTGAGCCGGCCCTGCCGCACCCATTCGATAAGTGTGGGAATTTCCTGCGCCAGATGGTCGGAAACCCCGATGATTTCCGCCTCCTTGTTCAACACTTCGCCGTACGGCGCGACCTCAAAACTTTTGTCGGTGATGCCCACCAGCAGGGCGCGCCCCTTGATGGCCAGCGAACGGACCGCCTGCTGCATCGTCAGCGGCAGCCCGATCAGTTCCAGCGCCACATCCGCGCCCCGGCCGCCGGTGAGCCGCTTGATTTCAGCCACCGGATCGCCCTGCGAAGCGTCAACGGGAATCGCCCCCAGCGCGCGCGCCATTTCCAACTTGCCCGGCTTGATGTCCACCGCGAAAATCTCCCCCGCCCCCATGGCGCGCGCCAGTTGCAGCGCCGAGAAGCCCAGTCCGCCCACGCCAAAAATCGCCACCGATTCGCCCGCCTTGAGCCGTCCTTTGTTGAGCGCATGCAGCGAAGTCGCCGAGGAACACATCATGACGGCCCCCTGTTCAAACGGAATTTCCGCGGGCAGCACAAACACGCTGCGCGCCGGGACGCAGAGGTATTCCGCGTATCCGCCATCGCGATACTTGCCGATCATCGCGCCAGTGGTGCAAAATTGTTCGCTGCCCTCATTGCAATACCCGCAATCGCCGCAACTGATGAGATAATGCACGCAAACCCGGTCACCCGCCTTGAGCCGCGTCACTTCCGCGCCGACCTTGTCCACGACTCCCGCCACTTCGTGCCCCAAGGTCAGCGGCAAGGGATGAACGCGCGATTTCCCGGCGCGATAATGCGCATCGGAATGGCAAACCCCGGCAGCCTTCACGCGCACCAAAACCTCACGCGGCCCGACTTGGGGAATGGGAATCTCCTGCGCTTCCAAACGGCGGCCGGGCTCGACGAGGCGGACGGCTTTCATGTCAGCTCTGCGTCCACGAGACCGAAACATAAGCCGCCTGCGGAATGGCGAATTTCTTCACCTCGACCGTCACCTCCTGCGGCCGGTATTCGCGCATTATCTGATCGGCCAGATTCACCGCGAGTTTTTCAATCAATTTCCAGCTCCGGCCCTTGCCATACTGGAGCAACTGCTGCGAAACCGCGAAATAATCAATGGTCTTATTGATGCGATCACTGAAAGCGGCGACCGAAAAATCGAAGACCATGTCCACCGTCAGCAGAAGTCGTTGCGGTGTGGCGCGCTCGGCATCGGTCACGCCGACCGAGTAAAAAACCTCCAGGTCAACAATTTTGATATTAGGCATGCGAGTGATTAGAATGGAGCGGCAGAGTGGAAATTCAAGAATTGATTGCTTCCAGCAAAACCCGCGTCGGCTGGTTGATGGGCATCGCCAGCGCCGTTCCCACCGGTACCCATTTGAACTCGCGCGCCTCGTCGTTCAATTTGACCTGCGGCTCGCCCACGCAGCGGGCGGTATAGTTCAGCAGCACGAAATGCGCGTCGCGATAAAACTCCGGCGAGTGAATGCAGTCCTGCACCAAAACGAAGCGGATATCGCTGATTTCAAGGTTGGTTTCCTCCCTGATCTCGCGGCGCAACGCAGCGACAGATTCCTCGCCCCACTTGATTTTGCCGCCCGGAATGCCCCACAGATTCGACCACTTGTGCGTACGGACCATGAGCACTTCGCCGGTCGCGTTCAAAATAAGCGCGCCGACCGTAACAATGGGCGGACGGTTGCCATCGGAGTTATGCGCCGGTGCTTTCAATTCCAGCCCGTTGTGTTCCAAAATCGAAAGCAATTCTCCAAGGTGTTCCACGATCAAATCGGGTTCGCTGGCGCGGAGTTGTTGCAGGCCGTTGTAACCGGTCAGCACGGCGCAGGAATGGATTCCGCCATGCCGCGCGGTGTCAATGTCATGCTGCATGTCGCCGATGAACACAGTCTCGTCCGGTTGCAGTTTATTTTCCTCGAGGATCTGGTGGATCATCTTGCTTTTGTCGAGCACGCCGACATAGCAGCGTTCAAGATAATCTCCAAATCCAGTCGTCGCAGCCTGCACCTGGTAATGATCTTCATGCACGGTGCTCAGGAGAAAAGTGCGCAGCCCGCGCCGGCGGCAGAATTCAAGAAACTCGCGCGCATGCGGCAGGGGCACGACGGAATCCTGCGCCTGGCGAAAGGAGCCGTGAAACCAGACCTCCAGTTGCGGCAACGGAATGTGCGGCACGTACCGGTCGTAAAACTTTTTGAACGGCAGGCAGAATTCGGCGCGGAATTGTTCGAGCGTCAACTGCCCGCGTTCCGCTTGGGACAGGACGTAATTGGTTGCCTGCCAGACCGCCGGGAGGTCGTCCACGAGCGTCCCCGACCAGTCGAAGATAACGTTGCGAATCATTCTCCAAAGTGTAACCGCGTTGGTCCTTTGGGCAACAGTTTGGTTGGGAACGCGGTCAGGGGCCTTGCTTCAGGCGAAAGAACTTTTGATTGCCGGAAACCGGCACAACGGCGGATACCGTGCCACCATTGGTGACCAAGGTCGCCGACAGAATTGACCAGTTGGCGGAAGAAACCAAATTCGTGGATTGTTGGAGTTGAAAGCTCCCACCGGAACTGGGCCAGGAAAGCAGCATGTTCGTGCCAGTGGAGACAATGCCCAGATGCGGCAATGATTGGGTGGTGATCAATTCGGTGATCTGAGTTGACCAGACGTCCGTGTCGGAGGGATAGATTTGAATGGTCCAGAAACGGGACGAGTCGTTGGGATCAACCGAGGTCGCGCTGTAATCGCCCCAGCGGCTGAGCGGCGGAGTGCCGAGCAAATCGGCATACACTTCGTCATCGCCGTGGTAATCAATCGCTCCAGATTGAAGCAGGTTGGCGCCGCCGAAGGTGGTGATGCCGTTGACGGTTGCGCCCACGTAGGCGTAACAACTGATGTAAACGCCTGGGCCTGTGCCATTGCAGCCGATCACCACGGTGCCGCTGGCGTTCGCCGCGATG
This sequence comes from Pedosphaera sp., assembly GCA_028293265.1. Next base: position 3,672 of record JAQGPB010000442.1, read on the forward strand.
GATGGAAAAAACAGGTCAAGATTCGGGTCCGCAATGGTGCCGGATTCCAACAGATGGCGGTTCGCCGCGTTGATGCGATACCAGCGGATGGCGATGCGGTTGTTATATTCGGTGTTGTGAACGGCGTAAATGACACCGTTGACCGCGTAAACCTTGGCGGCGAAACGCGCGTCATTGGCTTCGAGCGCCGAGGTGCCATCCGGCTGCGTGGGGGTTAACAGCGGTGCTCCCTCGACAGAATTGTCCGGAACAAAATAGGGAAGAACCGTGAGATTGGTGCTGTCGGCAAGGGTCGCAGTCGGGGAAGCGCTGTCCAGCACGGCAAAGGCCACGAGATTCGAATGAAGGCTGCTGTCCATGCCGATGTCGCCGACGGCCACTATGTTGCCGGAACTGCTGCCATCCGAGCAGATGGCCGGTTGCAACACCTCGCCCCGAACCGCATAATCCATGACACCGAACCAGGTGCGATTGGTGATGGTTGGAGTGGCGGCCAGCAAATCGGATTTGGGCATCGAAACCAGACCGGGACCAACGGGACTTGAGGCCTGGAAAAAATCGCCCGCAAGATATACTGCGTTGGCATCCAACCCCAAGGTTGGGAAATCGGCAAAATTGCCAAAGTCTGGATCGGCCTGAAATAGAAATCCATGCCAGGTCCCGGTGGGATCGGAAGTCGCCGAGACGGCGAATAGAAAATCGTTGGCTTCAAGCGTAGGATCTGAAGCGGTGGAGTCGAAATCCACCATCGAGGCGAACCATCGTTGCGAAGCGGGATCGTAAATGACCCTGGGATCGGTGACCGCCGAGTCAGGCGAGATGATGAGCCCGGCGTCAGACCAGAATTTCACATCGGTTTTCCGCTGCAGCCGCACGCCGTTGGTCTTGTTATAGACGGCCACGGTGCCGTTGATGAATTCCATGAAGTGCCGCGGACCAATCGCGCCATTCGCGTCGGGCGGCAAAGCTGAAGAATTCACCCCATAGGTGCTGCTGGTGAAATTCTGGCCGATAGCAAGACCTATCTGCGCAGGCAGCGGTTCGCCGGTCAGCAAAAGCAGGCTGCATATGAGCCAAGGCAATAATCGCCCAGCGGTGCGATTGGGTATGCTCACCATCCAGGCCGAATGGCAGACCCACGGTGGTTGAACCGACCGGTTACGTCGCTGACTGTGGGTCTCAGACATGATTCGCATAAATGGTAGCAGGTTCTCCATTTTAATCAAGTCAAGTTTGTAACGCAGTCACATGCATATTTCATCAAAGCCGCTTGCGGGCTTGTCATTCCTCCCGGTTTCGACTTTGTTGCTATTGTGCTGATCGCATTTCATAAGCAGTACGGCGTCCTTTCGCAATTCACGCCGGACGGTTCGCCCAACCGCACCCTCGCCGAATTCGGCTTCCCCAAAAATGTCTATCCCATCGGGCGGCTGGATGCTGATTCAGAGGGCCTGCTGCTTTTGAGCGATGAGGCGGCGTTGAATCAAAAGTTGCTGCATCCGCGCGCCGGGCATTGCCGGATTTATTGGGCGCAGGTGGAAAACGTTCCGACGCAGGAAAGCCTGGCGCGGCTTGAGCCGGGTATCGTCATCCAATGCCGCAAGACGTTGCCGAGCCGTGCGTGGTTGCTTGTGCCGCAACCCGAAATCGCGCCCCGCATTCCGCCCATTCGCGAGCGCAAAAGCATTCCCACGGCCTGGATCGGCCTGGAATTGGTCGAGGGGAAAAACCGCCAAGTCCGCCGCATGACCGCAAGCATCGGCCATCCCACGTTGCGGCTGCTGCGCGTTCGGATTGGCGGGCTGGAATTGGGGGATTTGCCACCGGGAAAATGGAAGGAGCTTTCCGCGTATGAACGCGCGTTAGCCTTGGCTTGACGCCCTTCCCAAATTCATCGGCTAATTTAATGCCACGCCACGGCGGATGTATGTCGGCACATCCAGGTCTTCACCTTGGTGAATCGTCGGCTCGCTTTTCTCGAAACGGCCCTTGGACACAATTTCCAGCGCCAGAGTGCTTTGTCGCATGGCTCCGGCTTTCTTGCGCGGACGCGAACCGCCGTTTTGCGAAGTCAACAATTGCTCGGTCTGTTGCTGTGTCAAACTCGGCGCCGGCGCCACATAACGCGAGGCCGGGCGCGGCGCGGTGGTGGGATTGAAAATTTCCTGCGCCTGCGCATGGGCCGCTTCCTGCAAACCTTTTTGTGATGACGGCCCGTGGGTTCGCAACTGATCTTCCTGCGTCTCGCCTTTCTGCCGCGAGGCCACAAGGGTCACCGACAGCCGGCCCGCGAACGCCTCCTGGATGCCCGCGCCCATGATGATGTGGGCATTCTCGCATTGGCGGTTGATCTGTTCCATGACGCGATTCACCTCCGCCATCGTCATGTCCAATCCGCCCGCGAGACTTACCAGCACGGTGTCCGCTTCGCACAATACCTGGCCGCCTTCGAGGAAGGGATGCGCCAGCAATTTGGCAATGACCTCGTGCGAACGATTTTCGCCGGATGCCTCGACGGTGGCGAGCGAGCTTTCCTCATGGCGTCCGCGCAATACCGCGCAAAGGTCGTTGAAATCCACGTTGATCATCCCCGTGTGCGTCAGCAAGCGCCAGATGCCGCGCACGCCTTCCGCCAGCAATTCGTTGGTGATCTTCAGCGCCTCGTTGACGCTGGTGTTTTCGTCAATCAATTTGAAAACCTTCTGGTTCGGCAGGCAGATGACGCCGTCCGCCTCGCTTTTCAAATCGCGCAAGCCCGCCTGCGCCTGCCGCGCCCGGCGGCCGCCTTCAAATTCAAATGGCAGCGTCACGATGCCCAGCACCAGCGCGCCGCTCTCTTTGGCCAATCGCGCCACGACCGGTCCCGCGCCCGTGCCGGTGCCGCCGCCCAATCCCGCCACCACGCAAACAATGTCCGCTCCGGCGCACATGGCCCGGATTTTTTCCATGTCATCCTCCGCCGCCGCGCGTCCGCGCTCAGGATCACCGCCGGTTCCGAGTCCGCGCGTCAATTTGGCCCCCAGCGTCATTTTTTCGGCCACCTTCAGTTGCGACAAGGCCTGCGCGTCGGTGTTGACGGCCATCATGCTGACACCCGCAAAATCCTGGCGCGCCATGTAATCAACCGCATTGCCGCCGCCGCCGCCCACCCCGAACACTTTCAAACAAAGCGTCCTGGCCGCGCCGCTTTCCGGCAATTGATTCATCTCGGTTTCCATAGTTGTTTATCAGATTAGGAACATGTCATTTTGAACTCTGATTGCGCTGTGCGATGAGACTGGCTGAAGCCCCCTCTCCCCAGCCCTCTCCCCCGATGGGGGCGAGGGAGAAGAAAACGAGGGCGCCGTTACGCCTTTCCCGCTTCAAATCCGCAATCGCCAATCCGAAATCCGCAATTCAAAAATTCACTTCCGATTAAAAATCTCGCCGATTGTCTTCTTCAATCCGTCGCCAAAAAATCCGCCGCTCGCGCGCTTCTTTTGCTGCATCGAACCGAACTTCACCAGCCCGATGGCGGTGGCAAATTCCGGCTGGTCGAGTGCCGACTTGATGCCGCTGATGGAACTGGTCTTGCCAAGCGACACGGGCATTTGAAACACCTGCTCCGCCAGCTTCACGATGTGCGGCACGCGCGCTCCGCCGCCGCAGAGGAACACGCCCGCTCGCAGATAATCCAGCAGCCCCGCTCGCGCGATGTCCTGCTCGACGAGCTGCAAAATTTCCTCGACCCGCAATGACATCACCTTGCGCAAATGTTCCAGATTGATCGTTTTCAACGGCAGTCCAAGTTCATTCGCGATGGTGATGGTCTGGCCTTTCGCGGTTTCATCCACCAGCGCCGCGCCATGATCAATCTTCAATTGCTCGGCCCGGCCCAACGGCACTTTCAAGCCATAGGCCAGATCATTGGACACATGGTCGCCGCCCACGGCCAGCACGCCGGTATGCTTGATGATGCCGTCCGCATAGACCGCGAAATTCGTCGTGCCGCCGCCGAGATCAATCACCAGCGCGCCCATCTCCTTCTGCTCGCTCGTCAACAGCGCCAGCGATGCCGCCAGCCCGTTGAAAACTATGGCCTCGACTTCCAATTGCAATCCCTTGACCGCGCGAATCGGGTTTTGCAACCGGTTGAAATTCCCGTGCACCACATGAACATCCACTTCGACCCGCGCTCCCAGCATGCCAACCGGGTCCGCGATGCCGTCGTGGCCGTCCACCAGAAAATGCTGCCGCACCGCGTGGAGCACATGATTTTCCGCCGGCAGATTGATGGCCTTCGCATTCTTGATGACATCCTGCACGTCATCCGACGTAATCTCACGGTCGGAGGAAACCACCGGATGCACACCGCGATTGTTGAATCCCCGGATATGTCCGCCGGTAACGCCGAGATAAACGCTGCGAATCTCCACATCCGCCATCTGCTCCGCCTCGACGATGGCGTTGCGGATGTCTTCCTCGGTCGCCGACACGTCCGCGATTTCACCCTTGCGGACGCCACGCGAGCGCGCCTGGCCAAGACCGATGAGGTTCAGGGCTCCGCCAGCATTGATTTCGCCGACCACGGCGACGACTTTGGAAGTGCCGATTTCGAGCCCGACAAT
>JAQGPB010000658.1 GCA_028293265.1 Pedosphaera sp.
ACTTTGTGTAGAACTGGTTTTGTTTCATGCGGTGGATACCTTCGTGTCGCAGACTGTGACCCCGGACTTCATCTATTTCCGGCTGCATGGGGGAAAGGGATTCAAACATGTCTATACGGATGTCGAACTGCAAAAACTTAGCGGCATGATCCCTCGCGGCAAACCCGCCTATGTGATGTTCAACAATATCAACATGGTTGAGGATGCTCTGCGGTTCGTAGCAATGACCCGCGATTTAACCGGTGGTTCAAAATTAAACCGCGTTCTTTGATTGATCATCAGCGGTCGAAAGCGAATATGCCCGCATCCGGGTTTCGCCGACCCAAGAAATCATCGCGGATGATTTCGGCGGCGATGAGGCTGTAGGTGATTCCATTTCCCCCGTAGCCCAGCGCAAAATACGCGTGCGGCAGGCTGTGATTGGGCCCGATGTAGGCCAGCCCATCCTTGGTTTCACCAAAAGTTCCGGCCCATGAATAGGCGACCTCGAGTTTGGTGGCGGGAAAAAGCTGCTTGAACTTGCGCAGCAAAGTCCGCGTTTTGCGTGAAATCAAGGCATCGCGTCGCGCCGGATCGGTGAAGTCTTCGTCTTCGCCTCCTACGATGACGCGATTATCACCTGTCGTGCGCAAATAAAGATAGGGCATCCCGCTTTCCCAGATGAGACTGCGGCCATGCCAATCCAGGGGTTCCGTCACGGGCTCGCTAATTAAGGCGTAAGTGCTTTTCAAGCTGCCGGCTTCACCACGAAGCCAGGCCATGGATTCGAACCCGGCCGCCATGATCGCCCGCCGGGCCTTCACCGTAATACCGTTCCCGGTGGTAAGTCTTATGCCGCGCCGGTTCGGCTCGAAGCGCCTGACGGTGGTTCGATCAAAAACCTGAAGCCCACGATGGCAACCCGCCGCCAGCAAACCATGGGTCAAGCGATGCGGGTCCACCTGGCCGCCATTTTGCGAAAAGAGCGCCGCCGGCCGGGAGAAGGGAAAATGCCTCTCAATTTCCGATTGGTCCCAAAAATCCAGATCAAATCCGAGTTCGCGCCGCAGATGAAATTCTTCCTTCAGCCCGGGAATTTCGCGGAGGGCGCGGACCAGAAACAAGCTGGGTTTTTTCTCGAAATCGCAATTAATTTTGAGCTTCCTAACAAGCTGGCCGAGCTGGATTACGGCTTCGTGGCAGAGCTGATAACTGCGGTTTGCTTTCGCCCGGCCAATCTTGCGCACCAACTGCCGCAAGGGGACATCCACCTCGTACTGCAACAGTGCGGTGCTGCCACTGGTGCTGCCGGTTCCGATGTCCCGTTTATCCAGCAGCACCGTATGGATTCCCGCTTCCGCCAGATGAAATGCCACCAGCGCGCCGGTGATGCCTCCGCCAACCACCACGGCGTCACAAGTCAGATCATGATCCAATGAAGGATAATTTTTGACCAAGCCGTTACGGATGCTCCAGAACGGATAATCGGAGGTGAGGTCCATGATGGCTATGGCTGGGAGCGACCGCCTTCATTCGAGGCGCGGCACGGTTCACTTTTTGTGCTTCGATTTTTTCTTCTTCAGGTATTGCTTGATTCCCTTGCGAACAATCTGTCCGGCCTTTTGCGGACTTCCCTGACCGAGCACTTTGAATTGCTTGCCATCCAACTGATTGTAGGAGACGAAAAAATATTCGATCTGCCTGCAGAGTTTTTTGTTCAACGCAATTGCCTCAAACTCATTCGGCGTTTCCTTGCCGATCGCCACTCCAATCAGGCGGTCATTGCGCATGGTCTGTCCATCATCTGTCTGCCTGGCCTTGATGACGGCAACCAGGCGGGCCTTCAGGAGGCATCCGGGTATGAGCGGTTCCTCATTCAGAATCAAAATGTCCAGCGGATCGCCGTCGTCGCCCAGCGTCGAGGGAATAAACCCAAAGTTAAACGGAAACATCATGCCGTTGGGCAGGGCGCGCTTCAAACCGAACAGCCCGGTTTCAGCATCGTAGGCATATTTGATGCGGCTGCCCTTGGGTGTTTCCACGATCACGTTGAGACACTTTTTGTCCGAATCAAACGACTCCAGGCGGTCAATGAGTTTTTTCATTATGCAAGACCAGTTCCAAATAAAATCGCCCAGCCTTATCCCGGTAAAAGATTCCACAGGAACGGCGTCGCGCGAACTTCCGAGAAACGAATTTTATATATATCCGAGCAGCACCAGAATGAGGACGATGATAAGTATCGTGCCGATGGTTCCACTGGGCGCATAACCCCAAGAACGGCTGTGAGGCCAGGCGGGTATCGCCCCCAGGAGAATTAAAACCAGGCAAACAAGCAAGATTGCGCCGATGCTCATAGAGTTCCTTTCTTTCACGAATAACAAGCTGGTGAGATGCCAACCAGTGACTTCAGCATTTGTCCCAAATTAAAGGACTTTTTGCAGAGAATCTTTACCAGATGAATAATATGAACATGCAAATTGCGAATTTCAGGAACGATAATTCTGCAAATTGTCGTGCCTGGTTAATCGAGCCCGGATGGCTTTCCAAGGAAGAAGGAAGCTTTTAAAATAAACTACCCGATCCCCGTAAATGAAAGAAGTGGCATCTTGACTGCTGGAATGGAAATATATTGGCAGTCATTTAAAGGCGGTCAATGCGGGGATGACTCCGTTCCGAAATGATTCGTCCCGGCATCGTTATTGTGAAGGCATAATCTCCAAACTCAAACTTGAAAACATTTAATTGCAATGCGTGCGGCAGGCTCGTTTTTTTTGAAAACGTGAAATGTGTGAACTGCGGTCATGCGCTGGGCTTCTTGCCTTTGCCGCAGGAATTGAGCGCTCTGGAGCCGGTTGAAAACGGAAACTGGCGCGCGCTGGCTCCCGGACAGAAGAAGCCGCTTTATCGTGTTTGCGCGAATGGGACCCAGCATCAGGTGTGCAACTGGATGGCTTCGGCGGACGATCCGAATCCGTTTTGCGTCGCATGTCGGCTCAACGAACTGATTCCGGATTTGTCGGTGCCGGGCAACTTGGAGCGCTGGCGCAAGCTGGAAAAGGCCAAACGACGCATCGTTTACACCATTATGCATCTGGGCTTGCCCATGGAAGGCGTGCCCGAGGAAAAGCGCCCGGCACTTCGTTTTAATTTTGCAGCCGATATTGCAGGTGGATCGCCCGTCCTGACGGGGCATGCCGACGGCTTGATCACCGTCAACATTGCCGAAGCCGATGACGCAGAGCGCGAAAGCCGCCGGGTGAATTTGCGTGAACCGTATCGCACCTTGCTCGGGCATCTGCGGCACGAAGTGGCCCATTATTACTGGGACCGGTTGATCGCGAACAGCGAATGGCTTCCGCGCTACCGTGAATTGTTTGGCGTTGAAACCGCCAATTACGATGCCGCGCTGAAGCAACATTATCAACAAGGAGCGCCGCCGGACTGGCAGGCGCGGCATGTCAGCGCTTATGCCAGCGCTCATCCATGGGAGGATTGGGCGGAAACGTGGGCCCACTATTTTCACATCGTGGATATGGTGGAGACCGCAGGCAGTTTTGGCCTGAAGCTCAAGCCAATTCATCCGGCGGCCAAGACGATGACCGCCGATCCCGCAAAGGCTGGCGATGGGAATGCAAGTTTTGACACAGTGCTGGCAAACTGGTTTCCGCTCACGCACGCGCTGAACGCCTTGAATCGCGGCATGGGGTTGCTGGATGTTTATCCGTTTGTCCTTTCCTGCGGCGCGATTGAGAAGTTGCGTTTCGTGCATGAGGTGGTGCGAACCACGTCTGCGGAGAAGGAGAAGTTGCGCGCGGCTAAAAAATAAGCGCGGCGGCACCTGCTCATTGCCGCTTGTCTCTGCCCGGTGGTCCGTTGTATGACAAGCGGGTGAGCGGCGAACGAAAATATCGGATTGGCGTGTTGGGGTCGGGCAAAGGGTCAAACTTTGTGGCCATTGCGGATGCTTGCGCGGCAGGGGCGGTCCCGGCGGAGGTGACCGCTGTCATCAGCGATGTGGCGGACGCGCCCATTTTGGAGCGGGCGCGCGAGCGGGGCTTGCCGGCGCAATACATTCCTCCCGGCAAATTTCGCACCAAACTGGATGAAGCAGCGGAACAAGCTTACATCGGGGCCTTGCAAGCCGCGCAGGTGGATTTGGTGGTGCTCGCCGGCTTCATGCGCATTCTCAAGGGCGATTTTCTCAAGGCATTCCCGCAACGGGTGGTGAACATTCATCCGGCGCTGCTGCCATCTTTTCCGGGATTGGAATCGTGGAAACAGGCTTTGGACTACGGGGTGAAATTCACCGGCGTGACGGTGCATTTCGTGGATCAAGGCGTGGATACCGGGCCGATTCTGGCACAACAAACCGTCCCGGTGCTGGAAGGCGACACGCCGGTTACGCTACACGCGCGCATCCAGGAAGCTGAAAGGGCGCTTTATCCGGCTACGATTGCGGCGTTGGTGCGTGGGGAAGTGATGGTTGAGGGGCGTAGGACGGTTTGGAAAAGGTAATGGTAAAGCGCCAAGTGCGATTAAGCTCCAAGCACCAAGCTCCAACATCCAGAGAAACTTCAAACACCAAGCTCCAAATGGCGACTATTGTTTGGAGCTTGATTATTCTCTGGAGCTTGGATGTTGGAGCTTGGTGCTTGGAGCTTAATCGCGCTTCGTCTTTTTTATTATTACAGCCTTGCGGGACAGCGCGGGGTGACGCAATATCCACGACCCGCGGGGTTCCGCGGCGCGGTCAGACGGATGGAATATGAAGAGTCAGAGCAAGTCAAAATTACGTTTTGGACTGCCCAAAGGCAGTTTGCAAGAGGCCACCATCGAAAAGATGGCCAAGGCCGGCTTCAATATTCAGGTGAGCAGCCGCTCATACATTCCCTATGTGGATGATGACGAACTGGAAATCCGCCTCATCCGCGCCCAGGAAATCAGCCGTTACGTCGAGCACGGTTACTTGGATTGCGGCATAACCGGCCACGATTGGATCCAGGAAAACGATTCGGACGTCCACGAAGTTGGCGAATTCCAGTTCAGCAAGGTGACGCGTCAACCGGCCCGTTGGGTGCTCGCCGTGCCGGAGGATTCACGGGTGAAAACGGTGAAAGATCTCAAGGGCAAACGAATCGCCACAGAGGTGGTGAACCTGACCCGCAAATACTTGAAGAAGCACGGCGTGAAGGCCGAGGTGGAATTTTCCTGGGGCGCCACGGAGTTCAAGGCGCACGAACTGGTGGACGCGATTGTGGAATTGACCGAGACCGGTTCCTCTTTGCGCGCCAACAAACTCCGCATCGTGGACACTTTGCTGACGTCCACCCCGCGCCTGATCGCGAACCACAAGTCTTGGAAAAACAAGTGGAAGCGCCAAAAGATCGAGACGATGTCGCTGCTGCTCAAGGGCGCGTTGGAAGCGGAGATCAAGGTCGGCCTGAAGATGAACATCGCCGAGAAGAATCTGGCGAAACTGTTGCAAAGCCTTCCTTCGCTGCGCAATCCCACCGTATCCAACCTGAGCCTCAAGGGCTGGGTGGCCGTGGAAACGATCATTGACGAACATGTCGTGCGCGAACTTATCCCGCAGCTCAAGGCGGCGGGCGCGGAAGGCATCACCGAATATCCTTTGAACAAAGTAGTTTATTAATTAATCATACCTGCAAACAAACCTATGGGTTCACTGAAAAAACGCCGGAAATCGAAGATCAACAAGCATAAACGCCGCAAGCAGCTTCGCGCCAATCGCCACAAGTAGCGCACCTGGCAGAAGTAAGCCTGCGTTCCGGCGCACAGGCTTCGCCCCGGTTCCGCGCTTCCTCCTCGGGGTTGCGCGGACGCTATTAAGGGTTATTCTACCGCATGCTGGATTGTCGTCATCGCGGAGTGTGGTTTCTGGCCATTGGCACCATGATGCTGGCCGGCTGTACCTCATATACCAGCCCGCCGCCGAACCGCGCGGGTTGGGAACCGCCTTTGTTGCCTCGCGTCGAGGCGACCGCCAAGCCGTCCCACCCTGTTGAAGTGGACCAGAACTTGGTCCGTGCCTATGCGCATTACGCGCAAGGCATGATCTATGATTTGGACGACCAGCCCAACGAGGCTGAGACGGAATTGTCCAAGGCTGCCTTCGCGGACCCTTCCAACGCGGACTTGGTTCTTGAGTTGACCCGGCGCTATCTGCAGGAGAAGCAACCTGAAAAGGCGCTGGAAATTCTGAACCGCGCCGTGACCGTGCCGGGCGCTTCGGGTGTTCTTTTCGCGCGACAGGCGGTGGTTTATTCCCGCCTGGGCAAGGATGAGCCGGCGTTGGAAGCCTGTCAGACCGCCATCAAGCGCGATCCAGCCTTGCTCGACGGTTACCGGGCGCTTTTTTACATCCGTCTGCAAAAGAACCAGTCCAAGGAGGCGTTGAAAGTGCTGGATCAGGCATTGCATTATCCGAATACCAACGCCGAATTCGAGCTCGGCCTGGTGGAATTATACGCGACCTTGGAACGCCAAGACCCGGCCGAAAAAGTCGCCATCAAGGCCGACGCACTGGCCGCCCTCAACCGCGCGGCAGGGCAAAATCCCGCCAGCCCGCAATTGCGCTTAAAGCTGGGCGATGCTTACAACCTGCTCGGGGACTCGACCAATGCGGCGCGCATCTATGCGCAATTGCTCGATTCGCGTTATGAATTTCCCGGGTTGCGCGAAAAACTGGTGGACATCTATTGGCGTCAGAAAAATTTCAAGCAGGCGCAGGAACAGTTGGAAGCCATGGTGCAGGAAGACCCGACGAACCCCAAGACCTACTATCTGCTCGGCAGCCTGGCGGATGAAGACAAGCGGTTCGCAGACGCGGCGGCTTATTTTCAAAAGGCGCTGCTCCTGAGCGACAATGCCGAGGATTTGTATTACGAGCTGGCCCGGGTGCAGATCAATATCAACCAGCCGAAGGAGGCGCTGGACACCCTGGAACGGGCCAAGGCGCATCCAAATTTCAAGGGCGGGTTCGCCCCCGAGGTGCTCACGGCGCTGGCTTATGCGCGGCAAAAAGATTACACGAATGCGCTCAACCATTTCACCGCCGCCGAGGTGCTTGCGAAAGCCACCGCGCCGGCCGGATTGACCAGCGGGTTTTACTTTGACCAGGGTTCGACTTACGAGCGGGCCGGGAATTTCGAACAGGCTGAACAGTGTTTTGAGAAGAGCCTGCAGATTACCCCCAATTTTCCCGAGGCGCTGAATTATCTGGGCTACATGTGGGCCGAGCGCGGGGTGAAACTGGATCGCGCGCGCGAAATGATTGAAAAGGCTGTCCGCCTGGAGCCGAACAGCGCGGCTTATCTGGACAGCCTCGGCTGGGTGTTGTACAAGCTTAACCGTCCGCAGGAAGCATTGCCCAATTTGCAAAAGGCCATCCAGCTTACTGAGGAGCCGGATGCGACTTTGTTCGATCACCTGGGCGACATTTATGCGGCGCTGAAACAGAACGACAAGGCCCACGACGCCTGGGCCAAGTCCATTTCCGTGGAGCCAAATGATCAGGTGCGCAAAAAATTGGGTGATGTCAGCGGCAACTCCGGACGGTGAAGGGTGCGGTGACGCGGGGAAAAACGTTCATGAAATACCGGTTTCAAAAGCATTACACGCGCGAGGAAGCGCGCGCGCTTTTGCCCAAGCTCCGTCAATGGCTCGAGCGCTTGGCCGGGTTGCGCCTCGAATTTGAAAAGAACGAGCGGCGTCTGGCGGGCTTGATGGCTTCGGGACAGGATGCCGGTGGAGAAATGGTCAACGCCTCCGTCAAATTGCAGGGCGAAATCCGCCAGTTGTTGCAGGAATTCGCGGAGCGCGAAATCATCATCAAGGATCTGGAGCGCGGCCTGGTGGATTTCCCGGCCTTGGTGGGCGGCAAGGAAGTTTTTCTCTGTTGGGAAAAGGACGAGGACGACGTCGAGTTCTGGCACGACATTGATTCCGGTTACGCCGGACGCGAGCCGCTTTGAGCGGCGCATATCAATCTTTGGCAGCCCTTGCCCAAAAACTTATTCGTTTTAAGCGAGGTGGCCTGACTTCGGAGTCAATACTGCCAGCCGTGATAGACTTCATAGACATCCACGCGTCCACCGGGGAAATAATCGTTGGCCGGAAAGTTAAACGTGCGGGTGGCGCGGTCGTAAATCAGTGTCACCGGCGTCTTGGGATTGTTCGGGTCGTAGGTGGTGAAACGAATTTCTTTGTCGGTTTCGCTTGCGCCAAAGACAACGACGGCATGATTGATAGTCAATTGTGGAAAGCGCACCAGATGCACGACCGGCGGCTGGTTTGCGTTCACCTCGCTCAGGAATTGTCGCGCCATCCGTCCCTGGTAATGGCGGCTGAATGGCGCAATCATCCGCCAATGTCCGCGCTGGAGATAGCTCTGCCAAGCACTGCCGCATTCGGCCTTCAACAGCGGCGCCTGCGCCTGGCTGAACGAACGCAAATCCGCATAGCCAGGGATGACGATCTTTTGCGCGTCCGCCGTCACATGATCCGGACGGACGGAAACCACGCGGTCAATCAGGTGGCGATACGTGGCGGCATCCGCGACAGGTTGGTTGGCATCGAACCGGGCGTGTTCAAAAAATTGCCGCGTCGAGCGGGCCACCACAAAACAATGATGCGTATAGTCCGGTTCCGGCTTTCGCGGCTGGCTCAGCCACTTGCCATGGTCGTCGTAATGATATTCCCAAACCAAATCATTCGCGAAAGCGAAGGTGTCCGTTTGAAAATTGAAGGTGCGATGGGCTTGGGCCGGATCCCGGCCTGGGGTGGCGCAACCACAAAGCGAAATGACCAACGCCAGCACGCAAATAGCCAGCCGGCCATGAAAGGAGCGCGAGCGGGTTTGGTCTCCCGCCTTCAGGTGATTGTCATTCAGGCTTTCTACGGAACGCATAAGTTTCTTGCCCATGAACCTAGCTGTCGGCTACCAAACTGACAAATGCTTTACGAACGCTGGCGTCAAATTGCCCGGGAATGTCGCAACGAAATCGCGTTGCGAGATCTGGGACGCGGCGAAGCCTGGACTTTTGCCGAACTTGCGGCGGCGGGTGAAAAGGATTCAAGTCCGGGCAGGATTGTTTTTCCACGCGGGCCGCAATTCGTGTTCACCCTGCTGCGCGCCTGGCATTCGGGACAGGTGGTCTGCCCATTGGAGCCGGATCAGGCCGCCCCGGAATTTGAGCAATTGCCTGCCGGTTGCGCCCATCTCAAGACCACCTCGGCCACGGGCGGTGTTACGCGCGTGGTGGCTTTTACGGAAGCGCAACTTGCCGCCGACGCGGACAACATCGTCGCCACCATGGGACTGCGCCGCGACTGGCCAAACCTGGGCGTGATTTCAATCGCGCACTCGTATGGATTTTCCAACCTGGTGCTGCCATTGCTCCTGCATGGCATTCCGCTGATGTTGCTCGACGTGCCGCTTCCCGAATTGGTGCGGAGGGCGGCGGGTTCGGCGGAATTCGTAACCCTTGCCGCAGTGCCGGCGCTTTGGCGCGTCTGGCACGATCTAGCGATCATTCCTGAAAATGTGCGACTTGCCATCTCCGCCGGCGCGCCGTTGTCGCTGGCTTTGGAGCAGGGAATCTTCGCCGCGCGAGGCCTGAAAGTTCATAATTTTTACGGTTCCAGTGAATGTGGCGGGATTGCGTATGATGGTTCATCCGCGCCGCGCACCAATGCTGCCTTTGTCGGAACGCCGCTGAAAAATGTCCAACTCTCGGTGGGGGATGACGGTTGTCTTCAAGTACGAGGTCGCGCCGTGGGGCAGACCTATTGGCCGCATCCGGGCGCGGCTTTGGCCGACGGTTGTTTTTGCACGAGCGATCTGGCGGAACTCAGGGACGGTCAGGTTTACCTGCAAGGACGCGCGGGCGATCAAATCAATGTCGCTGGCCGGAAGCTTTCCCCGGAGACGATTGAAAAAGTCCTGGCATTGCATCCGTCAGTCCGCGAGTGCCTGGTTTTCGGTGCACCCAGTCACGATGCAGAGCGTGCCGATACAATCGTGGCATGTGTCGAAGCCGGCGGCCCGGTGACAGGAGAGAATTTGAAACAGTTTCTGCTCGATATGTTACCCGCATGGCAAATACCGCGCGAATGGATTTTTGTGAAATCATTTGAAACGAACCGGGGTGGAAAGATTTCACGCGCGAAGTGGCGCCGGAAATTCATGGCGGGACTGGCCCACGACCAATCTTTGTAGGAGGCGAGGCAACGAGACTTTGACATGTTTTCTCGACAGGAAATATTAAAGACTCCTCACGTCGTCTCCTACAAAGGCAAGTTCTTAGCGCGGAGCTTCGCCCGACAAGGTCAATTCCGCCTGCAACACCACATCGCCGTTGACCCAGGCGCTCACGCGCGCCTGCACCAGATTTCCGAGCCGCCCGGTGATGTGCGCCTGAAGTTGAATCGCCTCGCCGGGCGCGGCGGTGCCGAGAATTTTCACGCTGCGCAACGCGGTCAGTTTCATTCCGGCCAACGGCGGGATTTGCGGATCGCTTTGGGCGACGGTGCCGGCGAGCTGGGCGGCGGCTTCGAGGAGCAATACTCCGGGAAAGAGCGGCTGGCCGGGAAAGTGGCCGCGCAGAAACGGCTCGTCACCGCGCACCCGATACTCGCCCGAACCCATCTTGCCCGGTTCGAGGCTCAGCAGGCGGTCCAGAAACCGAAATTCCGGCCCGTGCGGCAGCGATGCCAGCGCTTTGTCGAGATCGTTCATCGGCTGTTCTTCATCGGTTGCGTGACCTTATACCCTTCCACATTCGGATGGAAGAGGGATTCGTCAAGCTTGGGATTCAACACCGGGTTGGTGAAAACATTTTCCATGGTGGAACCGTCCGCGAATTTCAGTTCAGTGGAATGCAGCGAAAATGTGTTGGTGTCAAAGGCAATTTTGATTTCCGGCATGAACCGGCGCGCGCTTTCGGCCTTGGGCTGGAGCGTCAATTCGTGGATGCCGTTGGCGGTGGTTTGCGCGAGGATGTTGAAGCGCGATTCCACTTCCGCGCGGCTGCGCGGGAAGCCGGCATCCAGCAGGGCCAGCGTATCCTTCCATGGACCGGCATCGGCGCTGCTTAGGGAATACTGTTCGGCGCGTTTCAACCTGGGATAAATGACCCAAAGCTGTTCCGCGTCGCGCACGGCGATGGTCGGCGAAGGTTTCTCAATCTCCCAATGAAACCGGTTGGGCGCGGCGAACCAGACGCGGCCGGTGGCAATCAAGGGTTGAGTGAGCGCCTTCAAACGGCGGGTCTGGGTGAAGTCCGCGGACCAGGTCTGGATATTGGTTTGCGCGTTGAGCCAGCCGGTGAGCAGGGCGTTGTCATCGGCGGTTTGAGCGAAGGCAGGTTGGGAAATCATCGCAAAACAGGCGCACGATGCAAAAAGAAGAACAACAAAGTTTTTCATAAATTAGAACCTCATCGAAAGTTAATCCTTCGACCATACCGGCACAAAATGATACCATTGATCCAGATACTGGCGGATAGGTTCTTCAAAAGCATGGACAATTTCTTGCGTCAATTTCTGACGCGCCTCGCGCTGGCGGAGCGACGAGCGGTCGTAGGGGATGATCGGCAGGATGTGGGCCGCGTAGCCATGGCTGGTCTGCGGCAGATAAACCGGCAGGAGCACGCAGCCGGAAGCGCGGGCGAGTTCGGCGGCGGCAATCGAGGCGTCGAATGGCCGTCCGAACAATTCCACCTGCACCCGGCTTCGCGCGGGCGGACGGTCAACCAGCAACGCTACGGTCGCGCCGGCTTCGAGCCGACGGATGATTTCGACAAACGCAAACGGGTCTTCGCCGATCACCAGCGTGTCAATGTCCCATCGGGCGCGCGATGCCTGACGGAGTTCGGTGAAACCGCTGCCCGGCTCCGCGAGCGTGATGACCTGGAGGTTCACGCCGCGTTGCGTGAGCAAGGGCCCGCCAAATTCCCAATTTCCGAGATGCGGCGTGAGGAGCAGGATGCCGCGTTTCTGCGCCTGGGCCTTGGCGAAATGTTCCCAACCGGTCCATTCGCCGAAAAGATGTTCGATGGGCAGTCCGCTTTCGTAACGCCACAGGTCGGCGAGCTTCAACGCGAATTGGCCGACCATTTCGCGGCCTTTTCGTTCCGCCATTTTACGGTCGCCGTTCACTGCGGGCAGAAAATTCTGGATGACGATTTCGCGCCGGTGCCCGGCGATCTGCCAGTAAACAGCCGCCAGCGCGCGGCACATGCGAGCGGAAGTCTGAGGCGACAAGCGCCGTGCGAGCCACAACCCCAGCCGCCAGATTTCCGAACGGTAAAGCGCCGATTGCGAGCGCGCCGGCGTGCTTTCTATTTTCTTGCCGGCGAATTTGCGCCACCAGAGCGGCAGCAGATAGACGGAAATCAGCATGTTGCTGCCGATGCCGATGGCGCAGACTTCGCCGAGGCTCGCCATGCCCGCATTGGTGGACAAGGCCAGCGAGCCGAAGCCCGCCACGGCGGTGCCGCCGCAAAGCAGCAGCGCCCGTCCCACGGCGCGGTGCGCGGCCAGCGTGTTGCCGCGATGCCGCCGCAACGCCAGTTGCATGAAGATGCTGTAATCCACGCCCGAACCGAGCATCAGCGGCAGCGCCATCAGGTTGAGCAAATTCCACGACCAACCCGCCAGCCGCATCACTGTCAACAGGCAAAGCCCGCTAAGCGCCAGGATGCTCAGGCTCAAAATAATTTCCTGCGGTCGTCGAAACGCCAGCCAGAGCGAGAGCAGAACGAGACCCACCATCGGCAGCAGCACCTTCCACATGTTTTGTTGCACGCGCTGCAACAAAGCCGACCCAAGCAATTCCCAGCCGGAAAGGATGAAGCCCTGCTTCGACAATTCCTGATTCAACTCGGCCAGTGACGCCGAGTTCATTGGCTTTTCGCGCTCGGGGAAAATGAAACCCGCCGCCAGAAATTCACCCGGCGGATGGGCGGCAATTTTCTCCATGATCCACGAACTCATTTCGTTCGTGGGCCGGAATACGCCGGGTTGCGCCAAGGCGGACTGCCAAGTGTCGAAAATATTGTCCAGCATCACCAGCGAGACGGGGCTGAAGCCCGCTTCGAGCGCGGCCTTGCGAAGCGGTTCGCGTTCGGCAAGCAATCCCGGGAGAGCACCGCGATTGGCCGACTGATAATCGGCGCGAGGCCAAAGCTGCGTCGGCAAAGTGAAACTGGCGATGACGTGGTTGGAGACGGCATGGTCGAGCGCGGGTTGGATGGCTGCAAGTCGCCGGGCAATTTCCATTTCGTCATGGCTGCGGGTGATCAGCCAGAGCGGCTCTCCATTCTGAACAAGGTTGGTTTTGATTTCATCCAGCGCGGCGTATGCCGGGCTGTTTTGGGGACGCAGGGCGTTCGCGGAATGATCGAGCGCAGGAACGCCGGCTCGCAATAAAATGAACAGCGCACCTATGCACAAAAACGCGGTGACGCCAAATACGAGTCTGGCACGGCCCGGGGTGATGGGTTCGGGCGTGTCCTCTTCAACCGCACCCTTGGGTGGCGCAACTCCCGACGCGGTTGTTTCCAGACGTCGCTTCATCCGGTCACGAAAGAGCGGTGGTAGAAACGCAAAGAGCATTACCAGCGCAGAGAGCATCACGCCCAAGGCGACCAGCGAACCGAGTTGCGCGAGACCGGGCAATCCGCCGAAGTTCAGCACAAGAAACGCGCTGATGGTCGTTACCGCCGCCCAAAAAATGCTTGGCCCGATGGCGCGGCGGATTTCCGGGATGATCGCGTTCGGCGAGGCGATGGCTTCCTGGTAGTGCACCACGCCATAATCCACCGCCAGCCCCAGGAGAATTCCCGCGAAGCCCAGACTTACCACGTTGATCGCCCCAAACAGCAAACCGCCCAACGCCAACGTACAAATCAAAATGACCGCGAGCAAAAACAGCAGCCAAATCATCGGCATCAGACGCCGGTGAAAAATCCAAAAAAGAATCGCAATGATGGCCGAGGTGATGCCGATGGACGCGGTCATGTCGTGTTCCATCCCGCCGGAGATTTCCGCGACGAACGCCGGCCCACCGGTGAAACCGAGGGCGGCATCGGCGGGGATTTCTCCGTGAACGCGAGCGGCCTGAATTGTTTCCTTGAGCGATTTCAACCACGCGATGCAGATGCGATAATTGGAAACATCCGGCTTCGCCTTCACGAACAAAACCCGAAACGTGCCATCCGACGAGGCAAACATGTTTTGTCCCGAGCCAAAGGCAGCCGCGCCGCTGCTGACGTTCTCGGGAAGCTTCATCAAATTGTAGGGATCATAGCCGCGCCGCGCGAGGTCCATGGGCGAGAATGAGGTGGCAAGCTGTTCGCGGGCCTCGGCGAGAGTGTCGGCAAAGTTGGTGCCGGAGAGCCGGTTGGTGAGTTGCGCGAATTCGGCGGACGGCTGATTGAGCCAGAGATAACCGATCAATTCGGCGGCGAGCGCGGGATGTTCAAGCCACGCCGGTTGCCACATCACGGAAGTGACGAGGTTTGTTTGCGAGCGCAATTCCTTCGCCAAAGCTCCGGCGGTGGCCTCGGTCTTTGCGGCGTCCGGTGTTCGCACGGTGATGATCAGTTCGCGGGAGTCGGTGAAGTGCCGTTGATACAGTTGCAAACCTTCAACCACCGGCAGGTTGCTTGGGAGCAAATTCAATACGTCGGTATCAAAGTGAAGCCGGAGCATGCCTGCAATCACGAGCAGGAGCAGGATAAAGCCTGATAAGAAAAGTAACTTCCGGCTCATGGAGAAAGGTAACCTTCCAATGATTCGCCGGTCTTGCGGTTTTCGAGCCGCCAACTGTTGTTTTCCAGCGGCTGCCAAGTGAGCGGTTTTGGCGGCGTGGCGCCATTCAGGCAGTGCGGGAGCCAGAGCCAGATGACGCGCACGGGCGGGCGTCCGCGGCCCGAATACGTTTTGTTGTTGGGAATGGCATGGAGCTGCCAGGCATTGGTGGTGGATTGCGCGACGAGAAAGGGCAGGGGAGTCTAGGTGAATTGCACTAAGGCGCGGCCATCGTAATTGGTGGCGACCAGCAATTCACCGGCGATTTCCGGCGCGGATTTTTTGGAGCGCCAGACCGCCTGGCCCTGCCGCACGGTCCAGCCGGCCTCGGAAAGATCCGCCGGCGGAAGCTTAGGAAATATTTGACAACCGGCGAGACACATTATAAATACGAAAAAAACGCATGGTGTGAGCCACCGGGCGCGACAGGTATCGTCGCGCGGCGCGGGGGGCCTGCGATTGCGATAAAGATTTATTTTGAACATCTGCTGTGCAAATTGTCAAAAAATGCGGAACTTGTGTAACTGTAAGAGACAACTTGGACAATGACAATGGCTTGTAGAACAACTTCTGCAAGAAACCAGTTTACATTTGACCTTGGACTGGTTATCTCCACCGGTCACCTGGGTTAAACAAAACGGATGCCTCGATGATTAAGGTTCAAAATCTGGCTAAATTATTCGGCGCGAAGCGGGCGGTGGACGACATTTCCTTCGCGGTTGAGCGCGGCGAAGTGCTGGGCTTTCTCGGCCCCAATGGCGCGGGCAAGTCCACGACCATGCGCATGATCACCGGCTTCATCCCGCCTTCCGCCGGCTCAATCACCGTGGGCGGCTTTGACATGGTGGAGCAACCGATTCCGGCGAAGCGCCTGATCGGTTATCTGCCGGAAAATGCGCCGGCCTACACGGACATGACGGTCCATGGGTTTTTGAGCTTCGCGGCGGAGATTCGCGGCCTGCGGGGCGATGCGAAACGCGCCGCAGTCAATCGCGCCGTGGAAATGTGTTTTCTGCAGGGTGTATTGCACCAAAGCGTCGAGACGCTTTCCAAGGGTTACCGGCATCGCACCTGTTTCGCGCAATCCATCATCCATGATCCCGACGTTTTGATCCTGGACGAACCGACCGACGGATTGGACCCGAATCAAAAGCACGAAATCCGCACGCTCATCCGCAAAATGGGCGAGAAGAAGGCGATTATTTTTTCCACGCACATTTTGGAGGAGGTGGACGCGGTTTGCTCGCGGGCCATCATCATTGACCGCGGCAAGATTGTTGCCAACGGCACGCCGCAGCAGTTGCGCCAAAAATCCGACTGGGCGGGCGCGGTGACGTTGCGCGTCACCGGCGTGACCGGTTCTGCGTTGAGCCAGAAACTTTCGCAACTGTCCACCGTGAAAAAAACCATCATTCTCAAGGAAGAAGCGACGAGCGTGACGGCGCGGGTTTTCCCCAAGACCGGCGGCGTGAACAGCACTCCAAACCGCGCGCTGGCGCAGAGCATCGCCGACGCGGCGCAAGGCTGGCGCATCGAGGAACTGCACACCGAGGAAGGCCGTCTGGACGAGGTGTTCCGCAACATCACCATGCCTGACACCGCGAAGGAGGAAGGCAAATAATTTTAACCACGGATGGACATGGATGAACACAGATAAGAAACACACATTATGAATTCTGCGGTTGCCAACATCAAGACCATCGCCAAACGGGAACTTGGCGGATATTTCGCTTCGCCGGTGGCGTTTGTGTTCATTGTCATTTTTCTGCTGCTCACCGGATTTTTCACGTTCATGCTGGGCCAATTTTTCCGGCAGGGCCAGGCGACGCTGTATCCGTTCTTCATGTGGCATCCATGGCTTTATTTGTTTTTGGTTCCGGCGGCCGGCATGCGGCTCTGGTCCGAGGAACGGCGGCAGGGAACGATGGAACTGTTGCTCACGTTTCCCATCACGCCGTGGCAGGCGATTGTTGGAAAGTTTCTCGCCTCTTGGCTTTTCCTGGCCATCGCGCTGGTGCTGACCTTTCCGATTGCCATCACGGTGAATTATTTGGGCAGCCCCGACAATGGCGTCATCCTGACCAGTTACGTCGGCAGCTTCCTGCTGGCGGGTGCCTATCTGGCGGTCAGTTGCATGACTTCGGCCATGACCCGCAACCAGGTCGTCAGCTTCATTGTGTCGGTGGTGATTTGTTTTCTGCTGATCCTGGTCGGGTATCCGCCGGTGACTGATTTTCTTTCACAGACCATGGGCTTGAAACATGGATTGGTGGAGACGATTGCGGCGTTCAGCGTGATGACTCATTTTGACAGCCTGCAGAAGGGCGTGATGGATTCGCGGGACCTGATCTTTTTTGTCTCGGTGATTGTGTTTTCC
>JAQGPB010000462.1 GCA_028293265.1 Pedosphaera sp.
TTAATATTCGTGGCTGTTGCAGTGCGGCTTGGCGTGCTCGACGATCATGTGATGGTCCGCCAGTTGATCGTCCTTGGTCAGGTACAACCCGTTCAAAATGCATTCCACGCCCTCGCCCGCCAGATTCGTGCGTATGTTGTTGCGCGACAACCGTGCGCCCGTCGCAATCGAGTGCGCGATAAAATTGGAATTCCGCCCGAGATGCGCGTGAATCGCCGCGATGTGAAATGCCGAGAGACTTTCGTCCTGGAACTTGCAATGTTCGACCACCGCGTTCTCACCGATGACCAATTCCTCCACCGCATTCGTAAAATAGGCTCCGTCTGCCACGGCAACGTAACTTTCGATGACCGTCAACTTGCTCCCCTTTTCCGCGATAATCAGGTTGCGCGGGTGCGAGGTGGCGCCCGCTTCCGGCGACGTGGAAACAAAGAGCAGATGCACCGGGTCAGGCACCGTCTTGCCCGCCGGAACGTAGATAAACACGCCATCCTGAAAAAACGCCGTGTTCAACGCCGTGAAAGCGTTGTCCTCGACCCCGGCGTACCGTCCCAAATATTTCTCGACCAAGGCCGAATCTGTTTCCAGCGCCGCCGCCAGGCTCCCGATCTTGATGCCGTCCGCTTGGGGCAGGATGGTTGAGAGTTCCTTTGAAAAATGGCCGTTCACGAAAACCAGCCGGCTCGCCTTCAAGTCGGCGAAGGAATATTTGCCGAGGGCCGCCGCCTGGAAATCGCCGCGCGCATATTCGAGCACCGGCTTGAAAGGCAGTTTGGCGATGGGAGCGACATTCGTGAACCGCCAGTCCTCGTCGTGGATTGTGGGAAATCCCAATTCCGCGAACCGGGACATGGCCGCCTTGCGGAGGGGGAACACCCACGAAGGATGCTTCGCTTCAAGGTTCGACTGTTCGAATTTTTCCCAGTAAGCATCTGTTTCGCGAGTTAGTTGATTCTGAATGCCTTGCGTCATAGCCATCATGCGTCTGCCCTGCTAAAATCGTTGTGTATCGAGACAATAACAAATCCTATCATCCCATGACCGGCAATTCAAAGCAAGCCCGGAGCCGGACGTTTATTCTTGGCCAAAACAACGCCTTTCAGTAACGTGGGAAAATTGCGACCGATGAGCATGAAACCAAATCCTATCTGCACCCTGCTGCTGGCTGTCGCCCTCGCCTTCCCGAGTTGCGCCGAGCCGTCCGTTGAATCGTCTGCCAGCCAAGGATGTACGACGCTGAAAGACGCGGTCATTTTGATCATCCGGCACGCGGAAAAACCTGAGAGTGGTTACGAATTGTCTCCCGCCGGTCAAAAACGGGCAGAAGCTTACGTTGGTTATTTCAAAAATTTCACCCTGGATTCGCAGCCGTTCAAATTCGATTACTTGTTCGCCACTGCGGATTCCAAGTCCAGCCATCGCCCGCGCCTGACCTTGGAACCGCTCAGCCAGGCGCTGGCGCTCAAGCTCGACGTTCGCTTCAAGAACAAGCAGTTCCAAGATTTGACCCATGAGCTTCAATCCCAAGATCACGGCAAACACATTCTGATCGCCTGGCATCATGGTGAAATTGCGGAACTTGCCGAGTCATTGGGGGCCAGTCCCGCTGCTTTGCTGCCCAAGGGCAAATGGCCCCCGGAAGAATATGGTTGGGTGCTCCAACTGCGTTATGATCACGCTGGCCGTCTCATCGCTGAACAAACCAAATGCATCCACGAAAAATTGATGCCCGGCGACGACTGAAGCGAGACGATTTGCAATTTGCTATTTTTTGGAGACGGCGCCCGGTTGTTTCGCAAATCATCCATCAGAAATCCTAAATTCAGCCACACACCCCACTTGACCCGCCCCGCCCGGTTCCGTAATGTCAGGCTTGTCGCATGAGAACTCGTTTAATTTTGTCGGTGGGCATCGCCTTGGCCGCTGGCGCCATGAATTTGCGCGCCGATATTGCCGACAGCATTCTGGCCGTGGTAAACGATACGCCAATCACTCAACAGCAGGTTGAGCACGAGATCGGGGACGGCGTGGAGGTCCTCCGGAATAAATACGAAAATCAGCCGGACATATTCGTGAAAAGGCTGATGGATCTGCGCGAACAAGGCTCAGAGGCGTTGATCGTCCGCGAAGTCATCCTGCAGGACTTCAAACAAAACATCAAAATCCCGGAGAGCATCCTGGAGGAGGTGGTTCAGGACGAAATCAAGCGGCGGTTCAACGGCAACAATGTCGAGCTCACCAAGCGGCTCGAGGCCGAAGGCATCACCCGCGAACAGTATAAAAAGACCATCAAGGAAAGATTCATCGTGAGCGCGATGCGCGATAAATTTGTGCCCGAACCGATCATCTCCCCCAAGAAAGTCGAGAATTTCTACATGGCGCATCGCAGCGATTTCAAGCTCGAAGACCAGATCCGCATGCGCATGATCGTCCTCAACAAGAAGTCCGGCGACACCGCCGACCAGACCGAGCAGACCCGCAAACGCGCCGGGGAAATTCTTTTACAACTTAAAGGCGGGGCCGCCTTTGCCGAACTGGCGCGCAGCTATTCCGAAGGCTCCACGGCGAGGGACGGCGGCGACACCGGCTGGGAAGATAGCTCCGTCGTCAATAAGGTCCTGTTGGAAGACGTCAACAAGCTCAAACCCGGTGAATATAGCGGCGTTGTGGAAGCCACGGACGCCTTTTACCTCCTGTTGCTCGAAGATCGGCATCCCGCGCATTACAAGCCTTTGGGCGAAGTGCGTGAAGTGATCGAAAGGACGCTGGCCGCCCAGGAGACCGATCGTCTCGCAAAGCAATGGGTTGACCGGCTCAAAGCCAAAACCTTCGTCAATCGCAGGTGATGGCCAAGTGGCGCGGAACTGCGCTTGACGCTTAAGAATTCCATGTTCGCGGAGTTTTCGCATCGTTCCATGATCGCTGCTGGATTTACTTGCTCATGATTGGCTGCATCGGCATATCGCTGGGTGATGTCACCGGCATCGGCCCCGAAGTCACGCTCAAAGCCCTGGCCGCTGAAGCGCACGCGGCTGAAATGCGCTACCTGCTC
>JAQGPB010000467.1 GCA_028293265.1 Pedosphaera sp.
CTCTGGCTGCAATCGCTTTTTTGTGATCTGCGCCACAAAGATTATGAAACGGTGAGGTGAGGTAATGGCTTGCTTTCGGCCTGAAATCTACCGATACTAAATTGCATGGCAGACGTTGAATTAGAAATTGCCGCATATTCAAAAATGCAGGAGGAGTTGGAATTGAAGCACATGGGAAAGTGGGTGCTATTTCATGACCTCGCGTTTATTGATGTGTATGACTCATTCGAGGCGGCAGCGCAGGACGCAGTAAGTCGCTTTGGCCGGGGGCCTTACCTGATCCGCCAAGTTGGAGCCTCCTCCCTGACGCTGCCTGCATCCGTGATGTTTCAACCAAGCCATGGCTGAAACGAAATGCGGCTTCAACGACGTGCCGGGAGGCGTTTCTGGCGCAGTCCTGCTCGTGGCTCACGGGCCGACAATCCTGGTTGATATCGGTTTCGATCCCGCATATCGCGCAACTCCGCCATCGAAGATACCAGTGCCGGGAATGACTGGAATAAGGGCGCTGGTTGACACCGGTGCAGGAGAAAGTTGCATAGACAGCATGCTGGCTTCGCAGTTGAATCTGCCGATTGTTGATCGTCGAACCATTTCTGGTGTTCATGGGAGCCAGGAGGTCAACATGCATCTGGCCCAAGTGCATCTCCCTTCTTTGGGTCTTACCCTTTATGGGGCTTTTGCAGGCGTTCATCTCACCGCGGGCGGGCAAGTTCATCAGGCACTCATTGGAAGAACTTTCCTCCGGCATTGCACCATGGTTTATGAAGGTCGTACCGGGACTGTGATCCTGTCTTCTTAAATCGAATTGACGGCGCGGCGACTTTTGGAGTTGGACGCCTGGGGCTTATTCAACTCAAGCAAACAGTTTGGCCAACTTCCTTCAACGCCACCCGCTCCTTTTCCAGCGCCGCCTCGAAACGTTGAATCGGTTCATGCGGGCCTTCCTGGCCGAGTTTGAAGGTCTGGTGATGAATGGGCAAAATGCGGTCCGCGCCGGCTTCATCGGCCATGCGCACGGCTTGTTCCGGCGTGCAATGCGAACGCACCCACGGCTGATACGCGCCGATGGGCATGATCGCCAGTTCATAAGGCCCGTCGCTGCGCAGCGCGCGGAAACTGTCGCACATGGCGGTGTCGCCGCCGAAGATGATTTTTTTGCCCTCGCGTTCAAGCGTGTAACCGTTGTAACCGCGATAGGTGTCCCGCCGCCAGCGCGCGCCCCAGTGCGCCACTTCGAACGCCCGCACGGCCACGTCGCCGTTGCGGGTGCGGACGGTGGTTTTTTCGCCCCAGGCCAGTTCCGTCGGTTTTTTCATGCGGGTGTCGGCCAGCAAATCGCCGGTCTCGCGGGCGGTGACGGCCTTGGTCGAGGACGGCAGGCGTTTGAGCGTCGGCAGATCAAGGTGATCCATGTGGGCGTGGGAAAGCAGCACGAGATCAATATGTGGCAATTGCCAAACGTCCAAGGCCGGCGCAATCAGGCGCTTGGGGCCGACGGTGCCGATGCCAAAATCAGCGCCGATGCGCCGGAACAGCACCGGATCGGTCAGGATCGTGAGGCCGTAAAAATTGACCAGCACCGTCGAGTGGCCGAGCCAGGCGGCGGTGATGGCGTTGTCGTCCCACTGGGCGGGCGTGGGGGTGTGGCGCGGTTGCAGGATGGCGCGGCCCGAATCCGCGACCAATTCCCGCATCATCCGGGGAACGTATTGATTGGAATAAAGCAACCACAGGCCGACCGCACTTCCCGCGCAACCGAGCGCGATGAAATGCCGCCTCGCCAATCCGTGTTTTTTGTCAGGCAAAGTCATTAATTTAAATTTGACCCTACAGTATAACAGGAATTCCCCCGCGCAAGGGAAGCGAAAAAAGATATTTCCCCCTGTTTTTTGGGCCATGTGTGGGAAAAGCTCCAAGCACCAACTTCCAAGCTCCAGAGAAGCTCCAAAATTCAAGCTCCAATCGGCGGCGGTTCTTGGTGTTTGGCGCTTGATTATTCTCTGGTGCTTGGAGCTTGGAGGTTGGTGCTTTTAACCGCTTCCTCCAACCGTTTCAAATACTCTGACCGCGAAATCTCAATCGCCCCAAGCTGCCTGGTAACCGGCGTCAACATTTGTATGTCGAACAACCTGAAATTTCGCTCGCGCAAATATCGCACGAGGTGGACCAGCGCCACTTTGGAAGCGTTGCTGACGCGATGAAACATGGATTCGCCCGCGAACAATCCGCCCACAGCCACGCCGTAAACTCCGCCCGCCAATTCCCCCTCGCGCCAGCATTCCACGCTGTGGGCGTGGCCGGCCTCGTGCAGGCGCGCGTAAGCCGCGATGAACTCCGGGCTGATCCACGTGTCGCGCCGTCCCGGACCCGGCGCGGCGCAACCCGCCATCACCTCCCGAAACGCACGGTCAATAGTAATTTCAAAAACCCCGCGCCGGACAATCCTCTCCAAACTTTTGGAAATGTGAAAATGATCCAGCTCAAAAATGGCGCGCGGATCCGGCGACCACCAGGTCAGCGGATCAATCGTCCAAGGAAAAATCCCGCTGCGATACGCCGCCAACAACCTCTCCACCGACAAATCACCGCCGATGGCGACCAACCCCTCGGCATTGGCCATGCGCGGATCGGGAAACGTTGGTTGCGGGTTGCCAGGCATGCTCGATCATTCCATCCCCAAAGGCGTTATCAGAAAAATACCCAAGTACCCAAGCACCCAAATACCCAAGGAATGACAAAATCCCAAGCTCCAAATTTACGATCATTCAGCCTTGGAACTTGTGATTTCTTTGGGTGCTTGGGTGCTTGGGTATTTGGGTATTTAACCACGGATGTTGGAGCTTTTTTCACTCTCCCCCCATTGCCTTGATCAGCGCCATCTGAAAATCCCCCGCCACTTCCATTGCCCAGAAATACGGCGCGGTTTTTTCGTTCAATACGGCGAAAGTCTCCGCCGGCCCGTCCGGCGAACCGAGGATCAGCCAGCTTCCCACCCGCACGTCGTTGAGCACCTGGAGCACCCATTCCATCTGCGCCGCCTTGAGGGAAAGACAATAGCCATTGCCTTCCTCGCGAAAGGAGGTTTTGGATTTGAGCAGGGTCTGGATTTGCTGCCGGTTCCTTTTTCGCTGCGCCGCCAAGGTTTCTTCCAACAACTGCTGGTCCGCCGGCCGGTCCTCGGATTTGCTCAACTGCTGATGCGCAACCGGAATCAGCGGATACAATCCCAGCACGTGGAAAAGCATCTCCCGTTCCCGGCCCGCAATCTGAAAGCTGAAAATGCTCCGCTCCACCTTGATGAATTTCACCTAGTCGCGCTCCATGGGTGCGTGCAGGCTGTATTGCTGCAGTTGATGCACGTAATGCTCCGCCTTTTCCAGGCTCTCGCGGACCAGCACGCTCTTGCCCTGGTTATGCACCTGGAGCATGTGCTTTTCCGCCCTGGCCTTTTGCCACCGGAACACCGTTTGGAAAACGTGCGTCACGTAATCCATCAAATTGACCGGATCATTCCAGCAAATCACCAGGTAGCCCGGTTCCAATCCGGTTTTCTCATCCGTCTTTTCCTCGTGCCCGATATCCGGGAGGATTTCGGGTGTCGCCGTTTCTGCCATGCTTGCAAAATAGAAGAGGACCGGCGGATTGTCGAGTGTGGTAAGCAGCCGCATCAATCAAAGCCAAAAAAACATCGAACAACCAACCTCGAACATCGGACGCCGAAGGTCCGAAATTCGATGTTGGATGTTCGATGTTCAGTGTTCGATGTTGTCTCTGCCTTTGGCTCCCGCGCGGCTACTGGTTCGTAGCCTTGGCCCGTTCTTTCTCGATGTCTTCGGCCTTGATCGTTTCGATCTTCGCGCCTTTCTTCATCTCTTCGGCGGAGGGCACTTTGATGATGTCGCTGGTCAAGGGCGCGGTCGGGCCGTGGGGACCGGGCGATACCGAGGTCGTCGGCAGGCTCGCCCCGGGTTTGACCGTGAGCAGCTCCAGCTCGAAAATCAGCGTGGAATTCGGGCCGATGATCGGCCCCATCGGATTGACGCCATACGCCAAGTCGGCGGGAATGTACACCGTCCATTTGGCGCCCGGTTTCATCAACTGCAGCACCTCGGTCCAGCCCTTGATGATGCCGCCCTGCACCCGCGTGGTGAAAGGCTGGTTGCGCTTGAAGGAACTGTCGAATTCCGTGCCATCAATCAATGTGCCGCGATAATTCACCGACACCTCATCCGTCACCTTCGGTGAGTCTCCGCTGCCTTCTGTGATGACCTTGTATTGCAGGCCCGAGGTCGTGGTCACCACGCCGGAAACGGTCTTGTTTTTCTCCAGGAAAGCCTGGCCGTCAGCCTTGTTCTTTTCGCCCTTGATGCGGTTTTCCTCGGCCTGCTGTTTGCGTTTTGCTTCACCCTTGGCCCGCATGTCATTGCTGAATTCGGTCAAAATCTCCTTCTCCTGCGCCTCGGTGATCAGCGAAGGCCCGTCGCCGAGGTTGTCCTTGAACCCCTTGGCGAAGACGTCCACATCATAATCAATGTCCTGGCCCTTCAACTTGTTCTTGAGACCGGAACCCCAGCTCATGCCGATGGCATAGCTGATCTTTTCCTTGTCGCTCTTGAAGATCTTGCTGAAATCCGTTTTGGGCGGCGGATTGGTTGGGATGGTCAGATTGCTCGGCTGGGCGTTCGCCACGCTAACGCACAGTCCGACTGTTAGTATGGTTAATAATTGTAGTCTCATAAATTGTTAAGGGAATAATAATTCCTTGAAACCGGGCTGGATTTCAACCGAATTCTTTTGCGGTGCTTTGACCGGTTTATCCGGCCCGGCGACGGCAAGCGACAGGCCTTGGTGAGAATGGATGAGATGAATCGGGCCGCGCCGTCTCCGGCTGCCTCCGCAATCACCCGCTTTAGATTGAACATCTGCCGAAACATGATTGCCCAAGAGTGGATTATCGGTTAAGATATGGCCATTGCTGTACAAATAGATGCCTATGCCATTTTCCAGACCTCTGAGGAAAC